>DATJDO010000349.1:0-1834 GCA_035497375.1 Chitinophagaceae bacterium
GCTCATGCCCAGGTTGCCGCCGATAAAGGTGGCCCCTTTATAAATCTGCGCGTTTGCAGGTAAAGTGGTGATGGCAGCCATTGCGGTCAGCAATGTGCCGGACAGGAAGTTTTTCATAATTGTTTTTTTGAGTGGTGAACAGATGAAGAAAGAAACGGTACTTTTTGTTATTTATTGTTACCGATTCGGTGGCAAATATAGATTGCGGTCAGGAGAAATATGACGGTAGGCTCCTGTGCCTTATTTTTGCAGGAGTTTAAAAAACGGCAAGCAATGTCTAAAAAGCACCAGGCAAGGCCCGACGGGCTGGCCTACTCGACCAACAAAGATTTTTTCGACGACTATACTCCGGAACAGGGGGATCAGGAAACCTTGCCGAAAGACCGGCAAAAACTGCGGGTGATACTGGACAGCAAACAGCGGGCGGGGAAAATCGTTACCGTAGTCAGCGGTTTTGAAGGCAGCAACGAAGACCTGGAAGCGCTGGGCAAACAACTGAAGACCAAATGCGGCACAGGCGGTACGGCCAAAGACGGTATGGTGATCATACAGGGCGATTACAAGGCAAAAATAATCTCCTGGCTACTGGAATGGGGTTATAAGAATACCAAATGATAAACGTACTTTTGCCCCTTCAAAAACGATAATTTACACTACAGTAATGTTACAGGATATCCAACTATTGAACGAAAAAGAAACACGTGCCGGTTTCGGTGACGGAATTGCAGAAGTGGCGCGCACGAATCCCAATGTGGTAGCCCTTACTGCTGATCTGGCCGGCTCGTTGAAGCTCAACACTTTCATCAAAGAAAACCCGGACCGCTTCGTTCAGTGCGGTATTGCCGAAGCCAACATGATTGGTGTGGCAGCAGGCCTCACAATAGGGGGAAAAATTCCTTACGCCACTACTTTCGCCAATTTTGCTACCTCAAGGGTATATGACCAGATTCGCCAGTCTGTGGCATACAGTGGTAAAAATGTAAAAATCTGCGCTTCCCACGCGGGCCTTACTCTGGGAGAAGATGGCGCTACCCACCAGGTACTGGAAGATATCGGTATGATGAAGATGCTGCCCGGCATGACCGTAATTGTGCCTTGCGATTACAACCAGACCAAAGCCGCCACCATTGCCATTGCGGAATATAACGGCCCCGTGTACCTGCGTTTCGGTCGTCCGAAATGGGCCAATTTTACTGCTGAAGACCAAAAATTCGAAATCGGTAAGGCTCAGGTACTTGCAGAAGGAACAGACATTAGCATTATCGCCTGTGGCCACCTGGTATGGATGGCTGTGGAAGCTGCGAAACAACTGGCTGAAAAAGGTATCAGCGTAGACCTGATCAACATGCACACCATTAAGCCGCTGGATGAAGCTGCGATTATCAAATCACTGTCGAAAACAGGCTGTGTGGTCACCGCTGAAGAGCACCAGGCCAACGGCGGACTGGGAGACAGTGTGGCCAATGTAGCCGCACGCAACTGCCCTGTACCGCATGAATATGTAGCGGTCATGGATACTTTCGGCGAAAGTGGCAAACCTACAGACCTGCTGGCAAAATACGGCCTGAGCACTGCAAATATTGTTGCTGCAGCAGAAAAAGCCCTGGCCCGCAAAAAGGGTTAAGGCGTGCAATTAACTTTATTTTCAGTATTATAGGCTTTATCTTTGTCTTATGTCTCATTGGATCATTTACGCCCTGTTTATTTATATTGTCTATAAGTTTGTCAGAAGCTTCCTTTTCCCTGCCATGCACATCACCAATACGATGAACAGCAAAATGAAGGAAATGCAGGAAAAAATGAATGAGATGAACCGGCAGCAGCAAAGACAAGC
>DATJDO010000350.1:0-4053 GCA_035497375.1 Chitinophagaceae bacterium
TCACCGTATTGGCCCTCTCTTCCTGCAACAACAAACCGGCAGCCAGCACACCCGCAGCGGCTACAGGCGGACCTGCCACCGGTAAGATCGCGTATGTGAACGTAGATACCTTGCAAGCCAAATATACATTCTGGAAATCTGAAGCAGACGCCCTTACGGCTGAACAAGCACGCGTAGAGTCTGAATTACAGCGTTCTGCGCAACAATTGCAAAATGACATTGCTGCTTTTCAGCAAAGAGCACAAGCCGGCACACTAAGCGAAGCGGAAGGCAAAGCTGCACAGCAAAGACTGGGTCAGATGCAGCAATCCCTGGAAACCCGCCGCACTACCCTCGCAGAACAATTGCAGGAAAAACAGCTGGCTTTCAGCGAAAAACTTCAAAAAAATATAGATGATTATTTAATCATTTATAATAAAGACAACAAGTACGATTACATCTTGTCTTACTCCAAAGTAGGCCAGATCCTGTACGCTAATAAATCTCTGGATATCACAGAAGACGTTTTGAAAGGCCTGAATGAGTACAAACCTTCGGTCAGCGACACCAGCAAAGCTAAATAATCTTCAAAATCAGGCTTTTGGAACAAAAAACAGGTTCTTTTCACCGCTCCCTGTCCTTGCTGGACGGCACTTTACTGGTCATCGGTTCGATGATCGGTTCAGGTATTTTTATCGTAAGTGCCGATATGGTGCGCAATGTGGGCAGCTCCGGCTGGCTGATTGCCGTATGGGCTATTACCGGACTGATGACCATGACCGCCGCAATCAGTTATGGAGAGTTGAGCGGTATGTTCCCGAAGGCCGGTGGGCAATACGTCTACCTGAAAGAATCATACAATAAACTGATCGCTTTCCTCTACGGATGGAGCTTTTTTGCCGTTATCCAGACCGGAACCATTGCCGCTGTAGGTGTGGCATTTGCTAAATTTTCAGGTTACTTTTTCCCCGTGCTGGACCTTAAAGAAGAAAACATCCTGTTGCAGCTCAGCAAACTGACCATTTACCCGGCACATATCGTCGCTATTGCGGTGATCGCCTTGCTTACCTACCTCAATTCCAGGGGCGTAAAAGAAGGTAAATGGATACAGCTGATCTTTACGCTCAGTAAACTGGTAGCCATGTTTGGCCTTATACTGTGCGGTTTTATGCTGGTCAAGGATAGTTTCTGGTCGCAAAACTGGACCAATCCCTGGAACGCTATGCAGGAAGTAAAGACTGCAGGCGGCGAAAGCAGTGGCGTGTGGGCAAACATTGATACCATTACTTTATTGGGTGCTGTAGCTGCGGCTATGGTGGGTTCCGTATTCAGTTCCGATGCCTGGAATAATGTCACCTTTATTGCCGGGGAAATCCGCAATCCGCAAAGAAATATCGGTCTTAGCCTGTTTCTCGGCACACTAACCGTGACGGTCATCTACATCCTGATGAACCTGATGTACCTGAACGTCTTACCATTGAGTGGCATCGCACATGCAACCCAGGACCGGGTGGCTGTTGCCGCAGCACAACAGCTGTTCGGCACCACAGGCCCTTACCTGGTAGCCGCCCTGATCATGATTTCAACGTTTGGCTGCAACAATGGACTGATCCTGTCCGGCGCGCGCGTATACCACACGATGGCTCAGGACGGACTGTTTTTCAAAAAAGCAGGCACTTTGAACAAAAACGATGTGCCGCAATGGGCGCTCTGGGCACAATTCGTTGTGGCAGCATTGCTCTGCCTGAGCGGACGCTACGGCGACTTGCTGGATATGATTTCTTTTGTGGTGGTATTGTTCTATGTATTGACCATTGCCGGCATCTTTATCCTGCGCCGCAAAAGGCCGGATGTACCGAGGCCTTACAAAGCCTTCGGTTATCCCTTTCTACCCCTGCTGTATATTCTGCTGGGCCTGACTTTTTGCGCTTTGCTGATTGTCTTTAAACCGCAATACACCTGGCCGGGACTGATTATCGTTCTTGCCGGTATCCCTATTTATTACTTTATTCAGCGCGGCCATGCCGAAGCCTAATAAATATAAATGAACGAAAAACAGATTAAAGAATTATTTGCCGGTATGCCGGGACTGCACGTTGTAGTAGTCGGTGATGTAATGCTGGATAACTATTGGTGGGGTGATGTGGAACGCGTATCGCCGGAAGCCCCGGTTCCAGTCGTCAACATCAGGAAAAAAGAAAGCCGCCTGGGTGGCGCAGCCAATGTAGCGCTGAACTGTAAAAGCCTGGGCGCGACAGTTAGCCTGGCCTCCGTATTGGGCAAAGACAGCGATGGCGACCTGCTCATCGACCTATGCAGGCAGGCCGGTATGGATGCCGCTATGCTGATGCAAAGCCCTGAAAGAAAAACGACCACCAAAACACGGGTATTGAGCCGCAACCAGCAGATGATGCGCCTGGATGAGGAACAGACTACTGAATTAAGCACCAAAGAGGAACATCCCTTCATAGACCTCGTGCTCCGTATGCTGCAAAGGGAAAAGCCGCAGGTACTCATTTTTGAAGATTACAATAAAGGGGTACTGAAGGAAAATGTGATCGAAAGGATCGTGAACCACTGTAAAGAGTTGGGTATCATCACGATGGTCGATCCCAAAAAAACCAATTTCCTTGCCTATAAAGAAGTAACCATCTTCAAACCCAACCTCAAAGAGGTCAGGGAAGGCCTGGGACTGTCTCTGCCCACCGTTTCCGCCGAAGAACTGCAGGAAGCGCATGATACGCTCTCCGCAACCCTGCAGCACCAGGTGACCTTTATCACACTGTCCGAGAAAGGCGTTTTTGCCACAAACGGCGAAGACCGGCTGATCATCCCCTCCCATATCCGCAACATTGCCGACGTGTCCGGCGCAGGTGACACAGTGATTGCTACCGCAGCCCTTGTCTATGCTTTGACTAAAGACATCAGGACGATGGCGGCGATTGCAAACATTGCCGGCGGCCTGGTTTGCGAAAAAGTTGGCGTGCTGCCTGTGGACAAAACGGAACTGGAGCAGGAATGTATCACACTCCTTGCCGTATAACCCAATCCTTGCCCCTGTTTCCATACAGGAAAGGAACAGCTACTATGTTGTTAAAAAACTTTCGATTGTCTTCCAATTGTAATAAATTTGCGCAGCAAACCAGAATATCTACTCAAAAAATAATAAAATATAAATGGCCTTCGATCTCGATTTAATCCAAAAGCACTATTCTAACCTTCCTTCCCGTGTGGCTCAGGCCCGTCAGTTGCTGATGCGTCCTTTGACCCTTACGGAAAAGATCCTGTATTCCCACCTTTGGGATAAGTTTCCCGATCATCCGTACCAGCGCGGCAACAGCTATGTTGATTTCGCACCGGACAGGGTGGCGATGCAGGATGCTACAGCGCAAATGGCATTGTTGCAATTTATGCAGGCAGGAAGGGCTAAAGTAGCCGTACCAAGTACCGTGCACTGCGATCACCTGATCCAGGCTAAGGAAAACAGTACAGTGGATTTAAAAAGAGCGGTAACGGAAAGTAAAGAAGTATATGACTTCCTGGCTTCTGTATCCGATAAATATGGCATCGGTTTCTGGAAACCCGGAGCCGGTATCATTCACCAGGTGGTATTGGAAAACTACGCCTTCCCCGGCGGTATGATGATTGGTACCGACAGCCATACGGTAAATGCCGGCGGTCTGGGTATGGTCGCAATCGGTGTCGGCGGTGCGGATGCCTGCGACGTGATGGCCGGTTTGCCCTGGGAGCTGAAATTCCCGAAACTGATCGGTGTAAAACTGACCGGAAAACTGAATGGCTGGACTGCACCAAAAGATGTGATCCTGAAAGTAGCGGGCATCCTGACTGTAAAAGGCGGTACCGGTGCTATTGTTGAATACTTCGGCGAAGGTGCTACGAGCATGAGCTGTACCGGTAAAGGTACCATCTGTAACATGGGTGCAGAGATCGGCGCTACAACTTCTACCTTCGGGTACGACGATAGCATGAGCCGTTACCTGAGGGCTACCAGCCGTGCAGAGATTGCAGACGCAGCCGATGCAGTGCGCGAACACCTTACCGGTGATGCTGAAG
>DATJDO010000351.1:0-2269 GCA_035497375.1 Chitinophagaceae bacterium
GGGCTATGTAGGCTATGATGAAGGCGGACAACTCACCGAAGCCGTTCGCCGCAAACCCTACTCCGTAGTACTGCTCGACGAGATTGAGAAAGCGCATCCCGATACCTTTAACGTATTGCTGCAGGTACTGGACGATGGCCGCCTGACCGACAACAAAGGCAGGGTGGTGAACTTTAAGAACACTATCGTGATCATGACCAGCAATATGGGCAGCCACATTATCCAGCAGAACTTTGAAGAAGTGAACGAAAAGAACCTGGACGAAGTGGTGGATGCAACCAAAGAGCAGGTGATGGAGCTGCTGCGCCAGACCTTAAGGCCTGAATTTATCAACCGTATCGACGATGTGATCATGTTCCACCCGCTGATGCGCCGCGAGATCAAAGGTATTATCCGCATACAGCTGAACGGTATCAAAAATCAATTGCAGAAGCAAGGTATAGAACTGGAGTTCTCCGATTATGCACTGGATTACCTGGTCGAAAACGGGTTTGATCCGCAGTATGGCGCCCGGCCTTTAAAAAGGGTCATACAAAAAGAAGTGATCAACCTGCTGAGCAAAAAGATCATAGCAGGAGAAATTGATAAAACAAAACCGGTGCTGATTGATGTGTTTGACGGTACTGTGGTGATGAGGAATAATTAAGATCAGTTAGTGAGTGAAGCCGTTCCGGAAGCTATTCCGGGCGGTTTCACTATTTAGACCTGTATGGTTTCAAAGACCTTACAGGTCTTTTTGTTATTGATATTTGCAAGATGACATGTCAGGAGAGAGAACGGTTCCTGATTGCCGCCTAAAACAAAAGCTACCCTTGGGAGAGTAGCTTTTGCGGGTTTTGGATTTGGAATGACTAAGGTATGATCCTTACTTTAAGGCAAGAAGGAGACGTTTCGATCTCTACGATGATGTGATACGCTGATCCGCCGGAAATAACGTAGGGGTAAGTGCCCGGAACGATCCCACAGGCAGAAATAATTGGTCCTGCGTAAGGTAAACCACCTACATATTCAATGAACTGGAAGCCGTTGATGACCGTTGCTCCCGGCGATGTCCAGGCGGCGGTACCAGCCATTACCAAAAGGCTTGGGCTGCTTGGAACGGCATAGGTAGTGGTGTAATTTGCAGGACTGCAAACGGGGCCCGGCACAATATTTCCATAAAGGGTAGCAGAGAAAGTGCCACCCGATCCCATATTATACGTTTTAAAAGCAGGGTACTGGGCTTTGGCCAGCTGAAAACACAGCATCAGGGTGAGGAAAGTGAAGATACGTTTCATAATATAAATGGCCGTTGGTTTAGACAGCAGAACAAACTTAACAGATGTGCCCGATCTGTTTGTAACAATCTTATGAACGGTCTGTTTTGTTCAATAAACGGTCATCTGGCAAGTAGCGCTATTTTTCATTGTGAATAAAAAATATCTATACTCTGTGCTAACATTTTGAAAAAGCAGCACGTCAATAAATGAGAAGCCCTGATTTCCTTTTGCCGATACAATAACCCTAAACTTACCTGGTATGGAAGCAACACCAAATCTACTCAACACACGTCTTTACGAGGATCTCAGCCAGCTGGCCAGAGACCATAAAAAAGCCTATAAGCACAACGCTCCTTTTCCTTTTATTGTGTTTCAGGATTTTTTCGATCCGGATTTTCTAAACAAAGTCCTGGCAGAATTTCCCGACCTCGCCGGTAAAAAGCAAACCATGAGCTTTGCCAATACCAATGAACGGAAGACCATTACCAAAGGTGAATCCCTGTTCGGTGAGTGTACAAAAGCCCTGGTACACTACCTGAATTCAGAAGATATGCTCGATTTCCTGCAGGAATTGACCGGTATAGAGCGCCAGCTGATTCCTGATCCGTATTTTGTCGGTGGCGGTTATCACGAAACGAAGCGTGGTGGATATCTCAAAATCCATGTGGACTTCAATAAAAATATCAACACGAACCTGGACCGCAGGGTGAACCTGCTGGTGTTTCTCAACAAAGACTGGGAAGAAGCTTATGGCGGTCATTTCGAGCTATGGGACCGGGATATGAAGAATTGCGTTCAGAAGATATTACCTGTTTTTAATTCGGTAGTCGTATTCTCCACAACAGATTATTCCTACCACGGGCATCCTGAACCCCTGAATTGTCCGGAAGACCGTACACGTCAGTCGCTGGCTATGTATTATTATAGTAACGGCCGTCCTGAAGCTGAGATCAACCCCAGGCTGGAAGTACATAATACTGTATTTGCAGCCCGCAACGGCGTCCGGAATG
>DATJDO010000352.1:0-8239 GCA_035497375.1 Chitinophagaceae bacterium
TTGCTTTATCCGGATGGACTGCATTACCTGCAATCAATACACATTCTTCACATTACCCAAATTCTCCACATTAACTTTTTAACTCATTAACTGTAACCATCACATTAACCACAACTTTATTATTTTTGCACAAAATTTAAAACCAGCTAATTTTCTATGAGTTTTATTACCAACATCCACGCCCGCCAGATACTGGACTCCCGCGGCAATCCTACAGTAGAAGTTGACCTGCATACCAGCGATGGCTCTATGGGCCGGGCTGCAGTACCGTCAGGAGCTTCCACTGGTAAGCACGAAGCAGTAGAGCTGCGTGACGCCGACAAGAAAAAATACCTGGGAAAAGGCGTGTTGAAAGCAGTAAACAACATCAATGAAAAACTCGCTGAAGAGCTGTACGGCATTGAAGTAACAAACCAGCGCGAAATCGATGAGATGATGCTGGAAATAGACGGAACGAGCAATAAATCCAAACTGGGCGCAAATGCAACACTGGCCGTAAGCATGGCTGCAGCCAAAGCAGCGGCACAATCTACCGGCCTCTCCCTGTACCGCTATGTAGGCGGTGCGAATGCCAAAACACTTCCTGTTCCGATGATGAACATCCTGAACGGCGGTGCACACGCGGACAACAAAATCGATTTCCAGGAATTTATGGTCGTACCGGTGGGCGCTTCTTCTTTCAGCGAAGGCTTGCGCTGGGGCGTTGAGATTTTCCACCAGCTGAAAACGGTATTGAAGGAAAAAGGATATTCTACGAACGTAGGTGATGAAGGTGGTTTTGCCCCGGATATCAAAAGCAACGAAGAAGCGATTGAGACCGTATTGAAAGCTATCGAAAAAGCGGGTTACAAACCCGGCGATCAGGTAGCGATCGCTATGGATGCAGCGATCAGTGAGCTATGGGATTCGAAAGCTAAAAAATACCATTTCCACAAATCGGGCGGCGCGAAGATGAGCAGTGAAGAGCTGGTGGCCTATTGGGTAAAATGGTGTAAAAAATACCCCATCGTCAGTATTGAAGATGGCATGGATGAAGACGACTGGAAAGGCTGGAAAGCCCTTACAGATGCCCTGGGCAACAAAGTACAGCTGGTAGGCGACGACCTGTTTGTAACCAATGTACAACGCCTTGAAAAAGGGATCACAGAAAATATTGCAAATGGCCTGCTGGTGAAAGTAAACCAGATCGGCACACTGTCTGAGACCATCGATGCCGTATCTATGGCGCAATGCGCAGGGTACAATACCATCATGAGCCACCGCAGCGGCGAAACGGAAGATTATACCATCGCAGACCTGGCTGTAGCGCTGAACTGCGGGCAGATCAAAACGGGCTCTGCTTCCCGCTCTGACCGTATGGCCAAATACAACCAGCTGTTGCGTATCGAAGAGGAACTGGGCACTTCGGCTTATTATCCCGGCAAAAAACTGAAATTCGGTAAATAATGAAAAAGATCTTCAGTTTACTCTTCAATAAATACCTGCTCACCTCTGCCGCTTTCGTGGTTTGGATGACGTTCTTTGACCAGAACGACTGGATGACACAAAAAGACACCCGTAAACAGTTGCAGGATGTAAAGGATAATATCCAGTTCCTGACGGCTAAAACGGAGGGTATGGAACGGGAGTTGCATTTATTGAAAAGCGATCCGGAAACACTGGAACGATATGCGCGCGAACATTACCGCATGAAGAGAGACAACGAAGACCTTTACGTTATCGAAAGAAAATAACAAAATCCCGCTCCGCAACGAGCGGGATTTTTATTTCCGGGTGTATCTGCTTGGTATCTGCTCTTTGATTTTTTATATCTTTGATAGTTACATCCCTATTATCCCTGACATGAAGAAAACATTACTATTTGCTTCCTTACTCTTTTCAGCACTCGGTAGTACTGCCCAAACGGTCACTATTTACCGGTCTGGAACAGTGACAAGCCCTGTGTACACAACCATCAAAGATGCTGTAGCGGCTTCCTTTGCAGAGGATAGCCTGGTGCTCAGTGCCGACACATTTAAGGAACACAGCATCCTCATCGACAAAAGCCTGTCCCTGAGCGGAACGATCACACCAACAGACAAATCGACGATTGATGCGACGCATGACAGCGCGGCGATCCTACTGCAAAATCCGTCTGGGGGGCCTGTTGTGCGCCTGTTGCTGCAAGACCTGGATATCAAAAACGGCGCGGCGAAAGACAATGCAGCTAAAGGCGGCGGCGCCGTCTGTGCAGATGCCGCGACACTGCTGATCCTGAACGGACACACACACCTCTATGACAATGAGGCTACAGCCACAGCACCCAACGGTGGGGCTATTTACTCAGAAGGGACCGTTAGCATAACAGGAAACAGCTGGCTCGTGAACAACAATGCCGTTGAAAATGGCGGCGCTATCTATACCACCGGCCTGCTTTCTCTGGGCCAGGGCAGTTTACTGGACAATAATACTGCAGGCATTTCCGGGGGCGGCATTTATAGCCTGAACGATGTACAGATCCGCCATGCGGCAATGATCAGCAGGAATACGGCACAAACCGGCGGAGGTATAACCATGTTCAACGGCACCCTTTCCATGGCCAATAACAGTATCATCGCGGCCAACAATACCCGGCTCCATGGTGCCGGAATTGCCTTACTCTACAGTCATTTTACGATGAGCGATAGCAGTAGGATCGAGCACAATATCACCGATACCAATTATGCAGCTGCCATCTATGCCAAAGGCAATAATGACCTGTACATCCGGGGCGGGCAGATCGTCGGCAACCAATCCTCCAAAGCAGGCGCCACAGGCCTGGGCATGGCGGTGTACAATGACAGCGCCAGTGGCGGTAGTTCCATCGTCAGTATCAGCAATGCACGCATCTTCAATCCCCTTGCAGACTTTAGCAGGCAAAATGAAGTGTACAACCTGCACGAAGCTTCTGCTTTTCTGACCGACTCTACCTGGTGGGGCGAAAGTGATACCACAGGCTTGTTCTATAATCATCCTGCAGTCCTTGCTGTTTACCGCAGCTGGGTGATTGCCGATTGGCGGGTGAACAACGACGCTCCTGTTGCGGGCCTGAGCAGTTTCCCAATAGAAGCCCGTTTCCGGCTGAATACCGGCTGGCCTTTAGCTCCTTATATGTTCTGGATGCTGCGCGGCACTTTTAAGAGCGACTATGGCAGTTTCAGCCCTATTTCTGTCCCCATGAGCACTGCCAATAAAATCGGCAGCACCTTTAGTATCCCGTCTGCCAGCACGACAGTGAATGTAGAGGCGGTTGTCGATGCGGACACTTTCCGTAAAGCGATATGGATACTGGTACTTTCGGTCAAAGAAAAAACGCCAACCGCATTGACAGTTTACCCCAATCCCGGCAATGGCGACATGACGATTAAAGTTGCCGGCAACAAGCCACAGCGTGTCAGCGTGCTGGACCTGGCTGGGCGTATTGTGTACAGCGGCGCACTCGTCTTTGCAGACAACAGCAGTCACCTGCAGCTTGATGTTCCTTCGGGGCAATACCTGCTGCGCCTGGAGGAAGCCAGCGGCACAGCGCACTATGAGCAGATCAGCATCAGGCGCTAATTTTTCCGTTGCGGTCCCGGGTGGTGCCCGAACTTTTTGATGATCCAGGGTAAGGTAAGGCCCTGCCCTACCAGTGTGAACAGCACCACCATCACGGAAATGAAAATAATCGCATGACGATGTGGGAAAGGACTGCCATCAGCCAGGGTTTCAGGCAAACCGATCGCTATGGCCAGCGATACGATCCCCCGCATGCCCGACCAACTGATGATGAGGCTATTGCCAAAGTCCAGCAGTTCCTCTTCCTTGATTTTCCGGTTGTCTTTCTGAAAACCTTTTTGCAGGTTTATTTTTTGCAGAAACACCCTGGCCATACGTACACCCAGGGCCACCAGGGTAATGATGAGTGCATACAGCGAATACAGTCCGATATCTGCATACGCAATAGAGTGCAATACATAAGGCAATTCCAGGCCAATCAGGATAAAGATCAGGCCATTCAGCATAAAGATGATAATGTCCCAGATGGTGCGTGACTCCGCTTTCAGGTTTTCCGGAAACACCTTGCGGCTCAGGTGCGCTATTGACAGACCCAGCACTACGACTGCAATCACGCCGGACACATGCAATTCCTCGGCAATAAGGTAGGTCACAAAAGGCATCAGCAGCATAAAGCTGATGGTCACAATAGCGTTATGGTGTACGCGGAGGAGGATAAAGCCCAGCAGCCTGCCGATGAGGAAACCGACCAGGAAACCACCACCCAGTAAGATCAAAAAGGTCAGCGATGCTTTCCAGATCACGAAGGAGGTACCCGTAACTGCCGCTACGGCAAACCGGTAGGCGACCAGCGCAGAAGCATCGTTGACCAGGCTTTCGCCTTCCAGTATCGTATTGGTTTTATGCGACAACCCTAATCCCTTGGTAATGCTCATAGCGGCCACCGCATCTGTAGCAGACAGTATAGCCCCCAATACAAAGGAGACCGGCCAGCTCATACCGATGAGGTAGTGCCCTACTACCGCAATAGCAGAGGCGGTCATAAACACCAGGGGTATAGCCAGGGTCGTAATGGTGTTGATATTGGTACGAAATTCCTTGAACGAAATATTGAATGCCGCATCATACAAAAGCGGGGGCAGGAAAATCAGGAACACAATCTCCGGGTCCAGCTGCATCTTGGGCATGGAAGGGATAAAACCAATAGCAATACCGGCCGTGATCAGCAGGATCGGGTAAGGGAGTTTTATCCGGTCTGCAAAACTGGACAGCACAATCATCAGGGCCAGGATGAATAAAACAATAGCGTAGTTTTCCATTGCGTTTTATTGCATTACTCTGAACGGAAACAGTTTATGCCTGCCCGGCAAGCACAGGATTTACAGGTTTTCTCTTGTACGCCAGCAGGATAACCACACCGATCAGCACCAGGCTTGCCGAAATGATCTCCGCCTGTGTCGGGTGCAGGAAGCCCCAGTCGTACTTGTAGTTTACCCGGATCTTCTCTACAAAAAAGCGCTCCAGGCCATTCAGGATCAGGTATACCCCAAACAGGTGCAAGGGCTGTACAAAGCGTTTGCGAATGGACCATAGGAACGCAAAAAGACCGGTACAAACAATAGCTTCATACAATGCTGTCGGGAATACGCTTACCGGCAGTGCCGTGCAGTAATTACCGGTGCAACCAGGGATCATGATGCCTTCGTTGTTGACATTGTGCATATAGTTCATGCCCAGGAACCAATCCGGCAGCCAGGAAGGAGCAGGAACATACGCATGCGGAACTGAAGCCAGGTCATGCATATTCTTTGCATCACTGTAACGCATAAACCAGTCCGGGAAGGCCTGTACAACTCCGCTGAACTGATCTGCGGTAGCCGCTTTCAGATGCCCCGTGGCGTCGGCAATATAGGCACTATTGAAAATACCCCAGTCACCGTCACCGGAAAAATGGCAGCCCAGCCTGCCGATACCGTAGGCCAGCATCAGTCCCGGTGCAGCAGCATCGCAGAGCACATCAAAAGGTATTTTGTACTTACGGGCATAAAAGTAAAGCAACACTGTAGCGGTGATCAGGCCGCCATAAAAGGTAAGCCCGCTACGGGAGAACAAACTGCCGATCGGATCTTGTATAAAATAGTCCCAGGTCTCGAAAGCATTGAAAATCTTGGCCCCTGCCAGACCACCTATCGCGGCAATCATCAGAATGGAGCTCATGCGTTCATGAGGAAACACCCAGCCCTTTTTCATTACCTTCTTTTTCGTTACCGGGTCTATAACGGTAATGTCGCCCTCCACCGGCACCAACAATCCCATTTTCTCCTTCCGTTTCATTTCGGCAGTAATAACAAACAGAGCTGCGATAAATGCCAATGCCATCAGGAATCCGAAGGTTTTAAATATCCCCAGCCATTCAGGCATCGGAGTATTCAGCAGGCTTTGCAGCAAATATTGAAAATCAGGATACATATAAGAATATAAAAGTTTGCGCAGCGAAAATAAGGATTGCTCCGCTAAGCCAGCCTGCTTTGTACAATAAATCCATATTACCGGCCTGCAGTCTGCGAACGGTCCCTGATCCAGCGACAGATATCCAGATCAGACGCCCCAAGCGCAAAAGTATAGGGCATGGGGTTCCGGGTAACAAAGTCTGAAGCCAGGCTGTCACTGAGCGGTAGCACCTGTTTTACTGTTTCGGGATTGTACCTCAAGGCTACATAATGCTCCTGTTCTCCATTCGTGATCGCGCGCAATAAAGAGCGGTCGCGTTTTTTCTGACCGGATATCCTTTGGGCAATATCGGAAAACAAACCGTCAGCCTGTATGAAGAAAGGGGGGATGATGATCCATTTCACCTTTCTTTCCGCATCGGCAATGACCTTCCGGTACACAATACGGGTTTCTATAGAATCTTTTCTGTATGCATCGATATTGGTCAGCCGCTCTACCGGGTACACCTTCGGTTGCAGAAAAATAGTATCCTTACGCCCTTTTCCCCTGACCAACACATTGCTGGTAAGGTAACGTGTGTGTTGTATCAACAACAGGTCATTCCCTGCTGCTGCAATCGAAAACCAGCCAGAAGAGTCAGAGTGAACATACTGGCTGAGCCTGCGGTTAATGATTGTTACGCCCGGTAGCGGCCTATTGGTAGCGGCATCGGCAACAACCGCACTGAACTCATCGGCATAACGCCTCGCGACCAGTTCATCCTGGGCAACTGCGGGTAATGCCGCCGTTGCCGGCAACAACCAAAGGGTAAGGGTCCGGTATCGCATAATAGGGGTTTCGGGCATATTACTGTATGCCTGTTCCAAAAATAATAAGGCCGGTACTGAGATTCATGCCTTTCACTTATTTTTAATACTTACACTGCAGAAGGCATAAAATAATTCCGGCTTTGCCGCCAGGATCATTAATTTTATTTTTTTATGAGCTGTAGCACCGGATTTACCATCATTTCCTTTGACAATACCGTTCAACAGAATTATATTTGCAAAAATTTTACAAATCTGTTACAAAAGTACTTTTCAGTATGATGACTTGGAAACAACACTTCACCTCTTCGGTCGGCAAAAAATTGGTCATGTCTTTTACCGGTTTATTCCTCATCAGTTTCCTGGTGATCCACGTGTACCTGAATGCCCAGATATTTTTACCTGATGGGAAGGAGAAGTTCCTGGCAGGCGCTCATTTTATGGGCACCAATGCCGTAACCCGTATCCTTGAAGTCGGCCTGGTACTGGGTTTCTTACTGCACATTATCCAGGGCCTGATGCTCTGGAGCCAAAACAGTAAAAAACGCTCGGCCGGTCGCTATGCGGTGAAAGCCGGTAATGCGACCAGCAAATGGTACAGCCGCTCTATGGGCCTGCTGGGTACCATTGTGTTGTTGTTCCTCATCATGCACACTTCTCATTTCTGGATTCCTAACCGTGCCAACCAGTTTATCACGGGTGAAGAGATCGACCTGTACGAGAAAATGCGCATCACCTTTCAAAACCCTGTGGTCGTAGTATTATATGTACTGGGCTGCATTTCGCTGGCCTTTCACCTGGTGCATGGTTTTTACTCTGCTTTTCAAACACTGGGTATGGGCACTGCCCGCTACAAAGCCATCATCCGCAACACCGGTATTGCGTTTTCTATCGTAGTACCGATCCTGTTTGCACTGATGCCAATTGCTTTTTACCTGCATTGGATCGAATAAGAGGCCGCAGGATCTGAATTTTTAAAGAGAACAGTTTCAAAATATTTCAAGCATATGCCACTGAACAATAGAATCCCTGCCGGTGAACTGGCCACGAAGTGGGAAAAATATAAATCAACCTGTAAACTCGTTAACCCTGCCAACAAACGCAGCATTGAGGTGATCGTGATCGGAACCGGCCTGGCCGGAGCTTCCGCAGCGGCTTCTCTTGGAGAACTGGGTTATAAGGTCAAAGCATTCTGCTTCCAGGACAGCCCGCGCCGTGCACACTCTATTGCCGCTCAGGGCGGTATCAACGCAGCTAAAAATTACCAGAACGACGGTGACAGCGTGTACCGTTTGTTTTACGATACGATCAAAGGCGGAGACTACCGTGCCCGCGAAGCCAACGTACACCGTCTGGCGGAAGTAAGCGGCAATATCATCGACCAATGCGTGGCCCAGGGTGTACCCTTCGCCCGCGAATACGGCGGATTGCTGAGCAACCGCTCTTTTGGAGGTACGCAGGTACAG
>DATJDO010000353.1:0-2371 GCA_035497375.1 Chitinophagaceae bacterium
TGGCTGCCGTATCCTCCTGCTGCCGCAGCTCAAGGATATTGAGCAGCTGGTCGCTGACTTCCGGGAAATGATTTCCGATGATTACAGCAGCCTGTTTATGCGAGATCACCTTGCCCAATTTAGCCATTTTAGACAATGGGATGATGATCCAGAACACAACAGCGGCAAGTCCGGCCAGCACAAAAATACCGACAAGCGGAAGCTTCAGCCATACAGGCAGATAGAGATAATATTCCCCTACACTTAAAAGCAATATATACCCGAGCAGTGCTGTCAGCAGTACGAGTGTACCGCGCAGCAACTGGTTGGCATAATACCGGCGCACGAATGCATCGAGCCTGGCGATCAGATTTTCATAAGTGGTCATCATAGGGAACTGCCTTGCATTTTCCTGCGCTACGCTTTCATATTCTGGTACTGCAAAGGCACATCAAGATTGCTGCTGTTGCACAATTTGATCACATCCTGCAGATCATCTATTTTTTTGCCCGTCACACGGATCGTATCATCCATGATCGCTGCCTGCACTTTCAAACCGCTGTCTTTGATGAGTTTTACGATCTTCTTGGCATTGTCTTTATCCAACCCGTTTTTTACCGGTACCGTCTTGCGGATAAATTTACCCGAGGCATTCGGTGTCTTGGTCATGTCGAAGCACTTAGCCTCCAACCCCTGACGCATAGCCTTGGTCAACACCACATCTTCAAGCTGGTTCAGCTTCATATCACTATCTACTTCGATGTTGATGACCATATCTTTTTTATTCAATTCCAGCAACACATGCGTGCCCTTAAAATCGAAACGGTTATCTATTTCCTTTTTCGCAATATTGATTGCATTGTCCAATGTTTGCAAGTCTACCTTGCTGACGATATCAAATGAGGCCATCCTGATGATCTTTTGATTTTAATATTTAAATACGGGGTTGTGAAGATACTTTTTTCTACTGAGAATCAGGAGGCAACTTACGCCAAATGCCGCATTTTAACGGTATTGTTTTTCAAAAACAGTATACCTTGCAGACCTCAATATTTCGGCGCTTTATGCAAAAGGTAAAATTTGAAGACTGGGGCAGGATAGAATACGGTGCGGCATGGGATAAACAAGAGGCTTTACTGAAAGAAAACCTGGAGGTAAAGGCCAGCTGGTTCGGTAAAAGCGAAGACGAAAAGGACAAAACAATAGACACCCGTCATCATTTTCTGCTGTGCGAGCACCCGCATGTGTACACACTGGGCAAAAGCGGGGTCATGGAAAACCTCCTGCTGAATGACACACGCCTGAAAGAACTGGATGTAACTTTCTATAAGACCAACCGGGGAGGAGATATTACCTACCACGGGCCCCAACAGATTGTAGGCTACCCTATCCTGGACCTGGAGAAATTCTATACCGATCTGGGCAAATACATGCGCGGCCTGGAAGAAGTGATCATTAAAACTATTGCACACTGGGGTATCCATGGCGAACGCCTGCAAGGCGCTACTGGTGTCTGGATCGATGCGGACAAGAAAGGTAAAGAACGTAAAATATGTGCGATGGGTGTGCGTTGCAGCCGCTGGGTAACGATGCACGGCTTTGCATTGAATGTCAATACCAACCTTGATTATTTCGGGTACATAGTGCCCTGCGGTATTACGGACAAGGGAGTGACCTCCATGCAAAAGGAACTGGGTGCAAGCCTGGACCAGGAACTGGTGAAGGAGCAACTCAGGAAAAACTTTGAAGAGGTATTCGAGGTACAGTTATACTGACGCAGGCCAGACTTTAATAGATGGTAATATAACCCGTTTCCAGTTTCACCTTCTCTTTGTACAATTCAAACTTGTACATGCCTACCTTCTGGAAATTCCGTTTATCCAGGATCACGTAAGGCTCTGCGATCTTCGGCACTTCGAGGATCATTTTATTCTTATTGTCAAAAAACTCCAGGGAATATTTCGCTGTCTTTGCGTCTGCAATCTCTATGTTTACATGGCCGGTAAAAGGGTTCGTAAAGACATACTGTGATTTAATATAGGTGTAGGCATTTACATTCTCTATATCCGGAATCTCCAGGGTCAGGACAGGTTTAAGGACAGCATTTGCCTGAGAAGTATCTTTTGACTTTGTGGTTACTGTAGAATTGACAATCACGGTCTTCTTCCCTACTTTTCCGGTAGCGGAGTCGGTAACCTCTACTTTTTTAGTCGAGAATTTTGAGGCTAGTCCCTGCAGGGAATCATTAGACGGCAACACTCTTCCCTTGCCCACCTGGGCACTATCCACTACGATTTTGATCCTGTTGCTGGTCCAGGACAGGTCGGACCCAAACACCAGTTTCACACGATACCAATTGACTCCTGCTTTCGCATGGCCGTCCAGGTAGTAC
>DATJDO010000354.1:0-3451 GCA_035497375.1 Chitinophagaceae bacterium
GTATTTTCTTCGTGTGAATAGGTGAATACACCGACACGGTCAAAGCGTTGCTGCTCCAGGAATTGCTTCACCTCTTCCACATCGTCCCTGGTTTCGCCCGGGAAGCCCGCAATAAGTGTGGTGCGCAGGCAGATACCCGGAACCCTTTCCCGCACGGCATCCAGCAAGTCCAGCATTTCCTGTTTATCCATCTGGCGTTTCATTGCTTTCAGCATATTGTCTGTAATGTGCTGCAAAGGCATATCCAGGTAGTTGCAGATATTATCGCGTTCACGCATCACATCCAGTATCTCCAGCGGAAATTTGGAAGGGTAGGCGTAGTGCAGGCGTATCCAATGCAGGCCGGGGATATCACTCAGGTGTTTCAGCAATTCGGGAAGTGCTCTCTTTTTATAGATATCGAGGCCGTAATAAGTCAACTCCTGTGCAATGAGCATAATTTCTTTCACGCCCATTTTAACCAGGCGTTTCGCTTCCGCTATCACCTCTTCAATTGTTTTGCTCACATGGCCACCACGCATCAATGGTATCGCGCAGAACGAACAGGTACGGTTGCAGCCTTCAGAAATCTTCAGGTAGGCGTAGTGTTTGGGTGTGGCCAGCAGGCGTTCTCCGATCAGCTCGGTTTTGTAATCGGCTTCCAGCTCTTTCAGAATCAGTGGCAATTCCATGGTGCCGAACCATGCATCTACATCTGCAATCTCTTTGGCCAAGTCGCCCCGGTAACGTTCGCTGAGGCAGCCGGTCACATAGACCTTATCCAGTTTTCCCTGCTCTTTGAGCTCCAGTTGCTCGAGTATTGTATTGATGCTTTCTTCTTTGGCTTTATCAATAAAGCCGCAGGTATTTACCACCACAATATTGTGGTCTTTCTTCGTGTTTTCATGAACGACAGCAATATCGTTGGCTGCCAGTTGACCACTGAGCACCTCACTGTCTACCAGATTTTTAGAGCAGCCAAGGGTAATGATATTGACCTTGTTCTTTTTGAGCGTTTTGCTTTTCACACCGTTCTGTTTTACTGTTCGATAAACGTTTCTCTCCTATTTTTTCCTGAAATAAATACGCAAAGGCACCCCTGAAAAATTGTACTGGTTGCGCAATTTGTTTTCAATAAAGTTGCGGTAAGCATTACTCAGCGCTTCGGGGTAATTAGCATAGCAGGCGAAGGATGGCGACTTGGTCGGCAACTGACGTACAAACTTGATACTTACATTATGTCCGCGCGACATGGGCGGCGGGAAGCGTTGAATTTCTTTCAGCAGGAACTCGTTCAGTTTTGAAGTCTGTATCCTGCGTTTCATATTGTCGTGCACCTCGATTGTTTTCTCCATTGCCTGGTAGATACGGGTCTTGTCCATAGCGGAGATAAACACCACCGGCACGTCGTTGAAAGGTGCTATTTTCTCTTTGATCTTCTTCTCGTAATCGCGGGCGGTATTGGTTTCCTTTTCAAAGGCATCCCATTTGTTCACCAGGATCACGATACCCTTGCCTTTGCGAGCCGCCAGGCTGAAGATATTGATGTCCTGCATGGTAATACCGTTCAGCGCATCGATGACCAGCAGGCAGATGTCTGCTTCATCCATCGCGCGTATCGCACGGATGACGGAGTAAAACTCCAGGTCTTCATGTACATTTTTCTTTTTGCGCAGCCCCGCGGTGTCGATCAGGATAAACTCTTTGCCAAATAGTTTGTAATGGGTATGGATACTATCCCGGGTCGTGCCGGGAATATTGCTGACAATAGTCCTTTCCTGTCCGGTAAGGGCATTGAGCAGGGTAGACTTACCGGCATTGGGCTGGCCGATGATGGCTATTTTCGGTACATATTCGTCTGCTTCAATGATTTCGTTTTCCTCATCAATCTCTTCATAGTTTTCACTGTAGTTCTCGTCCTCATTTTCCCAGTCGCTTTCCAGTTCTTCGTCGGAGCGGCTTTTATCGCGCCTGATGGTACGCTTCACATTCGGATTGGCCATTTCTACATCTTCAGGCATCTGCGCTACAACTTCGTCCAGCAATTCGCCTGTACCGCTGCCGGATATGGCGGATACAAAGAATACATTTTCGAAGCCCATGGAGTAAAACTCTGTAGCTTCCAGCTGTCGGGTGGCATTGTCCACCTTGTTGACCACTAGTAACACTGGTTTGGTACTGCGGCGCAGCAGGTCAGCCATATCATCGTCGAGATTGGTAATGCCGGTAGCCGTATCGCAGACAAATAGCAATACATCGGCTTCATCGAGCGCAATGAGCACCTGTTTGCGGATTTCCCGTTCGAAGACGTCTTCGCTGCGGGACACGAAACCGCCCGTGTCAATCACATTAAACGTTTTACCGTTCCAATCGGCAATACCGTATTGCCTGTCGCGGGTTACACCGCTCAGGTCATCCACGATTGCTTTTCTTTGTTCGAGCAAACGATTAAACAAAGTTGATTTGCCCACGTTGGGCCGCCCCACGATCGCTACTGTAAATCCTGCCATTTAGCTGTCAATTTGGCTGCAAAAGTAAGCCTTTTCAGCCGGAAATGCAGTATTGATTTGCCTTACAGGAAGATAAAGCCCAATACCTTTTATTTAATGGTCAGTTTGATGCGGACAATGCGCATCTTTTCGATCTCTACGATGGTGAAATCGTAATTCTTGTACGTGATCACATCCCCGGTTTTCGGGAAACGGCCTGAGATCTCGAGGATAAGGCCTGCAAGAGAGTCGCTGTCGCCGCGCACTTCCTCGAATTCGTCGGGTGATACGCCTATAATACGGCAGACATCATTGATCAGCGTTTTTCCTTCGATCAGATAATTGTTGCTGTCAATTTTTTTATAATTCAGATCTTCTTCGTCAAACTCATCTTTGATGTCGCCGATGATCTCTTCCATGATGTCTTCGAGTGTAATGATGCCGCTGGTACCACCGAATTCGTCTACCACGATGGCAAAGTGAGTGCGTTTCTGTTGAAACTCTTTCAGCAGGTCTTCGATCATCTTCCCTTCATGCACAAAATAGGCAGGTCGGATCAAGCTATGCCAGTCAAGGTCCGGATTTTCGAGGTGCGGTAAAAAGTCCTTGGTGTTCAGGATGCCGACGATCTTGTCCAGGCTGTCTTTATATACAGGAAGCCGGCTGTATCCCATTTCCATAGCATAGTTTTGTACGGCTTCAAAGCTCAATTCTTCAGAGACGCCACTGACATCCAATCTCGTACGCATAATTTGTTTGGCTGTGATGTTGCCAAATTTAAGGATGCCTTTGAAGATGTCCACTTCCTCTTTGGTGGCGGAGGGACCTACCGTAAGTTCAATGGCCTGTTCAAATTCTTCTTTACTGTAATTGTTTTTTTTGTGACCGATGCGGTGTTCAATATATTTTGAAGACGAAACAAAAAGACTGCTGACAGGTTTGAGGATATTGATCAGTATCATAATAATGGGGACGCTGAACAA
>DATJDO010000355.1:0-3515 GCA_035497375.1 Chitinophagaceae bacterium
AACTTATCTGCCATCATCCGCAACGGGCGGAACAGCAGGTTGAGGTACATGACAAATGCAATAATCACCCCAGGAGTCACCGAATAAGAGAGCATACGCTTGGCGCCCCACCAAACCAACAGGCCCATGGACACTGCCAGGATAATCTCAACGATAGGAAAGAATACCGAATACGCAAATATGGCACTGATATTAGCATCCCTGTGCTCCCTGTTGATCGCGTCAAACTTTTGCCCTTCCCGTTTTTCGGCAGCAAAAGCCTGTACGATGTGCATACCGCCAATATGTTCCTGGGCAAATGCATTCAGGGCGGCAACAGCTGAACGCACTCTTTGAAATGATTTGTTTACATTTTCCTTGAACCAATAGGTAGCCAGTATAATCGCCGGAAGTGTGGTCAGGCAGATAATCGTGAGCAGCCAGTCGGTAGCCAGCATCGCTACGATGACCGCTATTATCGTGAGCACATCTGCCACAATGGAGATGATGCCTTCCGAAAACACATCGTTCACAGACTCCATATCGTTCACAGAGCGCGTAGTCAGGGTACCCACAGCTGTTTTATCGTAATAGGAGATATTCTGGAACAGGATTTTGCGGAATACCTGCTGGCGCATGTCATTTACGACATTCTGCCCCATCCAGCTGATCCGGTAGGAAAACACAAAACGCAGCAGGGTTTCGACAAGCAACAAAGCCAATTGCAGCACAGAGATCATCATCAATCCGCGGAACCAGCCATTCCGGATATACACGTCCACTGACTCCTGGATCAGGTAAGGCCGCAGTGGAGACAGCAAAGCCAGGATAACGCTCAGTACAATAGCAAGGTAGAAGGTACGCTTGTAAGCACGGGTATAGGAAAAGATGCGGCGCAGCGTGTGCAGGGAGAAATTCTTCTTTTGAGTAGAGGCCATCTGGAACTCAAATGTCGGAAGTTTCGGCGATATATGCCGTTAAGCCTTTGTAAGGGTCCGGCCTTATGCAGGCTCATCTACAAGGGACCGGATGACCACAGAAGCTGCTGTAGCACCAAACATTGCGGGCATGTAAGAAATCGTACCATAAGCCGATTTTTTAAAATTACTGCCATCGGTATGCATCAGCGCCTCTTTACCTGGTTGTTCTGCAGAAAAAACTGCCTTAAACCCTTTGTGGATACCCAGGCCCTTCAATTGCTTGCGTACCTGCTGCGCAAAAGGGCAATTGTAGGTTTTCGAGATATCTGCTACGGCAATCTGTGCGGGATCCAGCCTGCCTCCCGCCCCCATAGAGCTGACAATACTTATGCCTTTTTGCAATGCAGTCTGTATGCAGGTGATCTTGGGTGTAATACTGTCGATAGCATCGATAACATACTGCGCATCCGTATCCAGTAAACGGGCAATGGCTTCCGGGCGAATGAACTCATTCACCACCCGGAGCTGCAATTCGGGGTTAATGGCCTGCAGGCGTTCTGCCATCAGCTGGACCTTGCTCTCACCATGGTTCGTAGCCAGCGCGGGCAATTGCCTGTTCCGGTTGCTCGGATCGATGACGTCACCGTCTACAATGGTCATACGCCCCACACCGCTGCGCGCTATAAATTCCGCCGCAAAAGAGCCTACCCCACCCATGCCCAGCACCAGCACATGCGCATTCATCAGTTTTTCGAGCTTTTGCCGCCCCAGCAGCAATTCGGTACGGGACAACCATGCAGTATCAGTCATGCGGCAAAGATAAAAGACTGCTGACGAGAAAGATCATCTTCAGCTGGCAGTAGACCAGTAAGGTTTTTAAAACCTTACTGGTCTCACGTTACTCCCAGGGATGTCATGCCGAAGGCATCTGCATCCGGATAAAAAACAAAAATCCCAGGTTAGAAAACCCGGGATGTTTAAACTTTTAACTATGCAGAGGGTGTAAAAAAACTATTTGTAGACATTCACCACGCAGGTAAAGTCTTGTATCTTATCGATCTGCTGGCTGCGGCTCAGTTTATTGAGTTTGCCGGCTTTCGGCAGGCTGATGGTCGCCGCCTGTGGAATATTGCGCAACAGGCGCAACATGGTTTTGGAGCTTACCGCGTAAGTCGTGCTGCTGCTCTTACTTTCTTTACCGGTTACGATACCAATGACATTACCATTGGCATCCAGCACCGGAGCGCCACTTTGGCCGGGCTCTGCCGGAAGTTCCAGGCGGTACTGCATAGAATCTCCCTGGTATCCGTTACGGCTGCTGATATAGCCTTCGCTATAGACCACTTCATCCTGCGGATACCCCAGGGTGAAAATACGTTCACCCAGGCCCGATTTGCTGCTGGCAAAGGTGTATGGTAAACTCCCTTGTTTGCTGAATTTGAATTTTTTGGATTCTACTTTCAGGATGGCAATGTCTGCTTTGGCATCGTAGCTTACGATAAAGGCCTTGTAGTAATGGCCATCCCGCGTCTGGATGTATAAAGAATCAGCTCCTTCGGTAACGTGGTAATTGGTGACCAGGTAACCGTCATTGCTCAATGCAAAACCGGTACCGCTGTATTTATTCTCAATAGCGGGCTTGTTCGCCTTTGAATCCAGGTCTTTGATGATCTGACTTTGTGATTGTTTGATGCCTTCTATTTCCGTACGCACCTTACGCAGTTCACTGTATTTGGATTTATTTTCCTGCGAGCGGGTCTGCCACATATTAACACCTACTGTAGCCAGCAGCGCTGCTCCTGCCGCCACGGCAGCTGTGCGCAGGTAATGTTGGCGCAAAGAAATCCTGCGGGGTTTTCCCGATTCGTTTTCTTTGACTTGCCTGCGTATCGATTTCAGCGATTGTACAAAACGCTTCTGCTCCCCGTTTTTCTTCATTGAAAGCAGCATATCGGCCATTTCCTGGAATTCGGTAGCAAAAGCCTTGTCATTGTTACGGCGTTCTTCCAGTGCCTTTAGTGCTGTTGCATCCAGGCGGTTGGCAATATAATCTTCAGCGAGTTTCCAGGTATTGTTTCCGGTGGTCATCTCTGTCGTTCTCCTTTATTTTTGAACCTGAACAGCATAAAAAAGCTTTTTAAGCCGCATCAGGCACTTGTATTTTTGCGTTTTTGCATTATCCGGATTGGTGTAGCCAAAAAGGGCTGCAATATCCTGCATGCTTTTATCTTCGTTATAGAAGGCCTTCAGTAAACTTCTGCAAGGCTCTCCCAGTTCTTCCATAGCCAGGTCCAGCTGCTCAAAATGAACTTCCCGTTCTTCTTGCACTTTTACATCATCTTCATAAGCAAAATGCGTTCCACCTTCTTCATCCCCATCGTCAAATGGCGTAAAATCCGGTCGGCGGCTTTGCTGCTGCAACTTTTTGTACCAGATATATTTCGATACTGCTACAAGATAAGTGCCAATTTTACAACTGAGCCGGAAGCTTTCGTTTTGCGCTTTCTGGAACAAAACCGTCATGGCTTCCTGGAACACATCGTCACCGTCATCTGAAGAACCTCCGTGCGCCTGAACCCATGCCTGTACCTGCCTGAAATTGTCCCGGTACATCTG
>DATJDO010000356.1:0-3705 GCA_035497375.1 Chitinophagaceae bacterium
TCGGTACGCGCCATCAGTTCCCGGAAGTAGTCATGAATATCAGCTGCACCACCAAACCGGGTATGATCGCAGCAGCCGTCCAGGCTAATGTTGATTCCGTAAATAAGCTTTCTCATATCATGGTGAATTGTAGTGAACTAAAGTTACAAAACCCGGGCAAATGACCTGCTGCTGTAGTGCACCCTATAGCAGCAGCCCCTCTCTTTCCTGCTCGAAAATATTCACAAATAAATTATCACTAAAAAAAATTATGCAAATAATTGAATTTACATTTGTGTTTCATAAAAACCGTATTATGAACTACAAAATACAGCTGGCCCTGGTATCCATGCTTTTCATCGCAGGATCCGTACAGGCGCAAAAGTTCACCAATCCTTTCAGCAAAGCAGATAAGTATACCTCTATAGGGGCTATGGCTTCCATCCCCTCCGGACAGTTCCGCTCTACCGATTTAAAAGACGGCGGCTATGCCAGCACAGGATGGGGTTTATATTTCGACTCAAAAACTGTTTTAAAAAACGGTGTGTATTTTGTATCGCATTCTACTTATTCCTGGGTTCCGCTCAATGATGCCGCATTAAACACTTCTTTTACAAAAGAGCTGGGAAAGAAAACAATAATAAGATCGCCCCGCAACCGATTTCGGTATATATCTTTACGTCACTGTTTTTCCGCCAGTTCGAGATCAGCCTCAGGTTGAGGCTTTGTGCCCCGTATTCAAAGGCACTGTTTTTAAAAAAGTCGTAATTCATCGTTATGGAATACAGGTGATGCCGGAAATCACCCTCTTTCATATTCCAGGTACCAAGGGCGCCATTTACCTGTACAGTGTTCAAATATGCCGAATCCCCTGCACCGGCTTCTACCTGCGCCATAAAACTGGAAAACGGCACCGCGGACGCTTCAAACTTTTCCCCATACTGCAGCCGCAGGCGAAAATAGAGTTCATCATGCCCTTTGGTATAGCTTTTCAGGCTGCGGGTGCTGAAACGGCGGCCGCCCGCATCAATGGTCGTCATCAACGGGATGCTGCTGTCGGCATCGGTGCCTATCCTTCCCCATTTACCGCTGATGATCCTGTTCACCCCATTTACCGGGTTCACCAGCAGAGCGAGTATTTCCTGGCTTTGCCGCCGGGCACCCCTTGCCCTGCCATCGATGATCTTGTTGGCCAGGCGGTACGTCACCTCTCCCAAAGCAATTCCTCCAAGGCTGGTATTCAGGAAATCGTTGGGTGCCGGGCGGTGTGTCTCGCCTGCCGTTTCCCAGATAAAACTACCGGCAAAGGCTGCCGGTACAGACTGCCAGAAGGTATAGCCATTGCTGCGAAAGGCGCTGAAATACAGGTTGCTGTGATAGGGATGCGCAAACTGGTTGGTATTGAATTTATTATCGTCCCATTCCCAGCTGGAGGGTTTCAGGTTGCTGCCGATACTGCTGAAACTGACTTTGGCAAAGGCGGCTTTCCGCACATAGCGGTTAAACGACCAGGGCAACAACTGGGCGATAGCAAGCTCACCTGATGCACGCCAAAAATGTTTTTTCCCGCTGATCAGCGGGTCAGGCAGCCTGCTTCGGACCGTGTCGGCCACGCGGTGCTGCGCCTCCATACGCAAAGGGCACAGCAGCAACAGGAACCATATCAATGAGTACTTTTTCAGATCTTAAGTGGTTTATACATAAAATGGACGGCACTATTATCGCCCGGACTCCTGTGATACCGCTGGCGGCCGGAGCACCTTTTTATACATGCGACCCAGGGGCTTCGGCTCCCCGATACGGATGCCTAAAAACAATTGCAGGGATACCATGATGTTCCTGTTCACCGCAGTACTCAGGCCCTGGGTATATCTTGAAGACAATACCGTACCATAGGTACCACAAAAAAACCGGTGCCCGTTGTACCCGATGCCCAGGCGCGCATCCCATTGGTAAACGGGACTGTTGATAGTACTGTGGATATTACCCGCCGGGTCGCGGGTCAGTAACTTTGTATAAATATACCCGAATGAGGGAGTGAACGCTCCTGATAGATACAAGGTTCTGTTCAAAACAAAAGTATGGTGATAACCCGCCCCGAGCAGTACCTGCAGGTTATTGGCTTTCTGCGTCGTAGGGCTCGGGCTGCCGTCGTTGGTAATGTAATAGCGAAGGGCCAGCCGGGGAATGAAGGCTCCTGCACTTTTCAGTTGCCGCTGTGTCTGGTCGGAAACCGCACTCATAGAGAAGGCCTGGTTCGTATTGTACCCAACGGAGGCTTCGAAGTTAGTAATCCTCAAATCGGGGATCTGGATATAAGGATCTCCTTCTTTCCAGCCCGGCCGGAAATGGCTGGTGTTGCTGACATAATAGCCTTTTGTTCTCCCATAACTGACACCCCCAAACCATTCATTGTTGTTATAGGAAAGCCCCAGGCCACCACCTTTACTCCGGCCTTTGATATCGTTGTCGTTGTTGGCAGGCAGGAAGTGCGGAATATAGGTGATGTAAAAAGAGACAAAGCGATAATTAAAGTACGTGCGGAATAGTTCTGAGGGATTGGGCTGCAGTTCCAGGTGATAAGTCCCTGCATCAACAGAATAGCTTTCTGCGGAATTGACAAATGCCGCTTTGATAACGATCCAGTCATTGAACTTTTCAAGGTGCGGAGCAGCCACATGCGGCTTTGGAAGAGTATCTCCGCCGGCAACGCCGGCGAAGGTTTCCGCTTGCATTCCGGTTACAAATAAAGCGGCAAGGTACATTTTACGCAAAACAAGAACCTGGTTTTTCATTAACGTTTTATTTCCCTGCACTACTATCCGACGGCAGATCCAGTCCGGTGGCGCCGGTCAAAAAAGAAAGGTCTTCCTACAGGAAGTATTAATCTATTTTATGGTCAAAGCAATCGTCGGCAAATACATTCACACTGCCGAAGGACACGGAGCCGTTACCATCCGTAGTGGAATAATTATACGTGCCGGCAGGCAATTCAAACACAGCTGTGCCCTGGGTGTTTTTACAATCCGGCAGGGAGGGCCAGGACAAAGTGATGTTGCGCGCCAGGCTATCGATCACCACATTGATATATCCCTTATGCGCCTCGAGCTTAGAAGTCCAGAAGGTGATGGTCCCCTTGCCTTTACCCTGGTCTTTGTCTGCATCCTCCTTGCTGCAGGAGCAGAGGCAAAGGGATGAAAATAGTACGAGAATAATAAACTTATTATTTTTCATATACGTTTATTTTATTCATGCAATTTAAGCAACTTATCTTGTAAAATATAAAATACCTGAACAAATATACAGAGCGATATTATCAAATTATTCTTCGAATCAATTCTATATAAAAATCAAAATATTGCATATACATTTATTACTATTGATAAACCAAACAACGTATATGATGAACTGTAGATTTATTTTACCCTCCTTATCCTTTTTATTCTTTGCCTCCGGGGCGCAGGCACAATCCAGTGTCAGCGGAGACAATCCTGCGGATATCCACTGGAAGGCGATCCAATCCAAAGCGGTAAAGGTGATCTTTCCCGAAGGCAATACTGCGGAAGCGCAAAGGGTATCCAACATCATCAATTATATACACGATAGTGCCGGTGTTACGATCGGCAACAAAAGAAAACACCTGAACCTGTTGCTGCAGACCAACCAGGTCGTATCCAACGGTTATGTAGCGCTGGCTCCCTTCCGCAGCGAATTTTATGCTACCGG
>DATJDO010000357.1:0-3342 GCA_035497375.1 Chitinophagaceae bacterium
CATCAGCGACTCGCCGGATAATTTCAATAATATTCTGTTGTACTTAGGGATCATCTGTTTTTTTTCTTTTATCGTGCGCAGTTCATTAAGCAAAAGGCATTTTGACCACTACAGCCTTCAGTGCCTTATCCCTTACCTGGATAAAGACTTCTGAACCTTCATTGCTGTGTTCTTTGGCTACATAAGCCATGCCTATGGCTTTGCCCAGGCTGGGGGCCTGCGTGCCGGATGTTACTACGCCGATTTCTGTGCCGGCAGCATCTACGACTTTATAGTCGTGGCGGGGGATACCTTTGTCCACCATTTCAAAACCGACTAGTTTGCGGCTGATGCCGTTTGCTTTTTGCTCTTCGAGCAAGGCACGGCTGTTAAAGTCTTTGGTGAATTTGGTGATCCAGCCCAGGCCGGCTTCCAGTGGGGAGGTGGTGTCGCTGATATCATTTCCATACAGGCAGAAACCTTTTTCCAGGCGCAGCGTATCGCGTGCGGCCAGGCCGATGGGTTTCATGCCATGTGGAGCGCCTACACGGAAAATCTCGTTCCAGATTTTTTCAGCAGCATCGCCTTTATCTTCAAAATAGATTTCCACACCACCTGAGCCGGTATATCCTGTCGCGCTCACAATCACATTGTCTATCCCTGCAAAAGTTCCTTTGGCAAAGGTGTAATATTTGAGATTGGTGATGTCCATGTCCGTCAGTTCCTGCATGTACTTCACTGCATTAGGACCTTGTATGGCCAGCAGGCCTGTACGATCAGAAATGTTTTCCATTTCTGCACCTTCAGTATTGAAAGAACTGATCCAGTTCCAATCTTTTTCGATGTTGGAGGCATTGACCACCAGCAGGTAAGTTTTGTTTTCTTCGATACAATAGACCAGGAGATCGTCTACAATGCCACCGGTAGTATTAGGCAGGCAGGAATACTGTGCTTTACCAGCAGTCAGTTTGCTGGCATCGTTGGTGGTTACCCGCTGAATCAGGTCCAGCGCTTTGTCTCCTTTCAACAGGAATTCGCCCATGTGGCTTACATCAAATACACCGGCATTGTTGCGTACGGTATGGTGTTCTTCGTTGATGCCGGAATAAGATATCGGCATATTATAACCGGCAAATTCGGCCATTTTTGCGCCCAGCGCAACGTGCATAGAAGTAAATGGGGTATTCTTCATTTGTTGTTGAATATGTAGAACGGAGTAAAAATTGTATGCGCAAATATAAGCCGACAACTCGTAAATAGGGAATTTTATCGGCAGCATATCAATATGCAGGCAGGACAGCGTTCAGATTCTTATTGCTGCGGGTTGTATTCATACGCAATCTCATAGGACGTATGACGCAATTTAGGATTGACTTGGCCGATGGGCAGATCTTCCTGCTGGGGAGTAGGCTCGCAGATATAGTATTTTTTTTCTTTGTACACAATCGGCTTACCCTTCGCTTTCTCAAATTGAACCGCAATGGTGACATGCTTGGGATACAGCACTACAATCATGGGCAGATTGTATATCTCTTTTACCAGGGAGAAGAACAGGGCGGCACGGTCATCGCAATCGCTGCTGCTGTTGATCAGGGTCTGCTCCGGTGACAGGCGCTTTTCCTTACCAAAAGCGTCCTGGTCGGTTTTATAGGCAAATGCATTCCTGGAAAAGCGCATCAGGTAATCCACCCCTTTTTTAGGACTCATGCCTTTTACTGCATCTTTCAGCTCGGGTATCAGAGAATTGTACGTGCGGTCACTGAGGGGGATATTGAAGTACGCTTCATAGTCCACTACGGGGTAGTTTACAAAAATGTTCTGAACTTCAGTATTCACCAATACCTTAAACGTATAGTTTTTTTCTTCGTACTGAAATTGCAGGTCTTTTTCTGCATAAGCATCGTTGTTGAAGCGGGGCATCTTTGTTACGCGGTAAGAAAAAGCCTCAATCGCTTCCGGCATTTCTATCGGAACGGAGAAAAAACTCAGTGTGCTGAAATTCAGCTTGCTGCCGTAGTCATGATAATTCAGGCAGACATATTGTTTGCCGTCCTGCTGGTAAAAAGGGATGTCGTAGATATTATCGTCGCTGTACACATAGAGCAGCAGGCGGCTATCGCAGATGGCCAGGCGGGCATCAAAGCCTGATTTGCACAGCAGGAACCATTTGTATAAGGTATACAATTCAAAATTTTTCTCTTTTGGGCAAAGCTGCTGCGCCGTTTTCCGGATCAGCTGGTAGTAAAACCAGTCATCCAGGCTGTTTTTTTGTTTGTAATACACCAGGTGATTCACAAATGCCTGGTAACGAAGCTGTGATGCCTGTTTGTAAAACTGTACGATGCTTTCCTGGCTGATGTTTTTGCCGTCAAACTGTATCGATTCGAAACTGTCTATAGACAGGGAAATAGTATCTCCATAAAAGGCAAAGCGTACCTGTTGCCGGGCAGCATCTGCTACACACAAGCCTGCCAGCAGGAAAGCAATGGATAATATGAAAGATTTGAACCGCATGACCCTTTGAATGTCCCTACTAAGTTACAAAATGGTAACACTAAATTAATATTAAATATTGCGGATCCGGGAAAATTTAATATAGGAATGAGTATGTCTTCCTTATCAGCTCGTAAGGAAGATAGTTTTGGGGTATTGGTGCTTTTCTCCGGCGTTTGTCCTGCCGCAGGCATCTATAATCAAAAAAAAGACCACCCGAAGGTGGCCTTTACATTGTCTGTGTAAAAAAACTAATTGTTGAAGGGGTGTTCCACTTTCGGGATTTCCCGCTTCATCAGTTTCGTGATGCCTTTCAGGTAATCTTTTTCTTCCGAGTCGCAGAAAGACAGGGCCACACCTTCCGCGCCTGCCCGGCCGGTACGGCCGATGCGGTGCACGTATGTTTCCGGTACTTCCGGCAATTCAAAATTGATCACAAAACCCAGGCGGTCAATGTCAATACCCCTGGCGGCGATATCTGTAGCAATGAGTGCCTGTATGCTGCGGCTTTTAAAACCGGACAGCGCACGCTCCCGCGCATTCTGCGACTTGTTGCCATGTATGGCCTCGGCGGTGATACCGCTTTTGTTCAGCTCTTTAGCCACCTTGTCGGCACCGTGCTTGGTGCGGGTAAATACCAACACCTGATCCATATTGCGCTCCTTGATGAGGTGCTTCAGTAAAGTGCGTTTGTGGTTTTTTTCTACCATAAATACCGACTGCTCTACCAGTTCCGCAGGGCTGGCTACAGGCGTTACTGCTACCATTACCGGTTTTTTTAGCAAAGTGTCGGCCAGTTTCTTAATGTCCGGGGCTACCGTAGCCGAGAAGAAAATGGTTTGTTTTTGCTCAGGGAGCTTGGGAATAATC
>DATJDO010000358.1:0-10580 GCA_035497375.1 Chitinophagaceae bacterium
GCAACTGCCTGCACCGCTCGAAGATGGGCGTAACCTAGTCATGAAAATTGAGTATGAATATGAAGAAGGCATTACCTTGCCGCCTACTCTGGATATTTTCTATGGTACCAATCCGAGCGACTATATAACGTTTCGCGATGATGCCAGCATGCCAGATGTAAACGCTGGAGACATGATCTACAGCGCCTATATCCAGGAGGACATCCCCTCATTTGTCAACCGCATGCAAACCATGCACAATAATCTTGCCGCACAAGGCAGTTTCGTGCATTTTACCGGGCATAGCGGGCAGCTCATAACCACCATTCCTGATTTTAATACGGCATCCTTTTTAGAAGGAGGCGAGGTAGAAATATTTGAAACCCTGTTGAATGGTGCCGATTGCGGAAGTGCATTGAAAAAGGAAAAGTCCCTTTTTATAACCGCCCTGTCTGTAGTCGAAGACGAAACCCGCACATTTAATGTCCTTGCTAAACCAGGGCACCCCAATGGCACCGGAAATCCTTATGGGGTGTGGACCTTTGGCCATTTGATACAAAATATGGCTAACGAAGCGGTAACCGGGGTATCGGCCAAAGCCTTCCTGAAGCGATGGCTGATGAGGTGGACCGACAGCTGCAACATCAATGGCCAGACCGTAGGGGCAAGAAGAGGGGCATTGACCCTGATGATCGGCCCCTGGCTGCAGCGCGCTCACCAGGACCCCAGTGCCGCTGTCCATTACAGCAGCTCTTATTATAGTACCATAGAATCACAAGGAGACCAATGGAAAACAGATTGGGACAATACCCCTGACTCCCTGATCCTGAAATATGCACCGTTTAAACTAATGGCAATAGTGAACCGCATGGATATAAAAGGGAATGCCGGGTATAATAATAACCCTGACAATAAAGGGGAAACACGCTTTATATATACCCTGATAGCACCATTTGAGCTAACAGATGATGTAACCACCCCTGCAGGTACACCTCCGAGATCGGCAGATGGAGTTACCGGTAAAGGCTGTGTACAACCTATCGACTGGAAGGGTATGAATGTCATATTGGAATATGGCAACCCGCAAGCTGATGAGTGTGCGCTGAAAAATTTTGCGCAGCAATGGCTGGACCTGAGCAATTACAGCCTTGACTCCCCGGATTACAACCTCGCACTGGAGAATATTACCAATGTAGTGACTAGTGTCAACGCAGCTTTGGGAAAGGCTAACAGCAGCGCTTTAAATCAGATACGCACCAATGAGCGCATATTCTTCACGACAACTTGTGGGGGTGCCAGGCCCAGCGCTACTGAAGCCTGGTTTAACTCCGATTGGCAACTGTCCCAATTTCAGATTAATCGCTTTACCCATTACCTGACACCTGTACCGGTATCATTAACACCCTGGAATAAAAGTAATGCACCCTGGAATTATGAGATGTACGATCCTGCACTCACAGGTATTTCTTCTGCTGGCACAACAGCTTATTCCGGCTTATCGCCGACAGGCCTTGGTATCGTACCTGCAGGGTCTACTGCTTTGATTGAGTGGGCGTATCTGAATGGCTTGCGCCTGCGATTCGGTAATCATATTGTACCGCAGAGCTATGCCTATAGCGGCGACCAATTCAGGTTGGCGGCGACCGCTACCATGGACATGGATCAGCTGCACTATTGGGACCTGAACTGGGATGTGGCCAGTACGACACACTATACCCATATCTCAAGAACAGACCCTAATGCCTATCCGATAGACAAACAGATGCGTCGCCAGCTGTCCCTGAATACCTGCCAGGGCTGCCATGGTGCAGAAACAAAAACCGTATTTACCCAGGTCAGACCGGTAGGATACGGAGAACCTATAGATTTTTGGCAGACTACGCCCGCCGATGACTGGGAACCCCTTGACACGCGTACGATGGGGAGTTCGACAGGAACTTTTTTCAGTAGAAGCCGGGGCAAGTCCTTTGTAAACGGCACCTCTGTACCCATCTATAAAAATGACTTTAATGCCGTTCCAAAAGACGCTCAGTACAACCCAAGGGTATCAGGATTCCTAACTGGTCGCGCCTTTACCGGAGCTTATTTAAATGGCACCTGGCAGGATGATCTTGTCGATCCCGCGGACGATGGCAGGGATTCAGATTTTGACAACCCGCTCAGCTTATTCTACGTGTACGATCCCACAGATGACCATGACGGAACTACGGATAATACATATCCCAAAGCTGACGGGGTATTTGGCTACAATGACCTGGAAATGCGCAAAAAACGCCTTTGCCACTTTATCAATGTTCCCTGCGTAGGCGGCTCTGGCCCCGGCCCTGTGGTCGGTATCCTCATCAATACCTTTATCCAACCCTTGCCTGCCTACGGACATTAGGAGCTCAGCGTCCGGACCTTAAGCATACACCCTTGTAACAGAACATTTGTAATAGCATATTATCCTGTTTTAAAACATTCTCTTATGAAAAAGATTCTTTCAGTATATGCCTTGTTTGTTTGCGCCGGCACCCCATTTACCAGTAAGGGCCAGGAGGCCAATTGGTTTGAGGCGGAAGGCAATACGTATTATATAGCCGAATCCTGTATTCCGCACTCCGATGTTCTTTTCCAGGCCAGCAGAGGCGGTGGCAAGCTGCTGAAGCGGTCAACTGCAGATGAGAACGGTCGTTTGATCGTTGCTGGGAATGACGCTTTTAAACCCGCATTTGTTCTAAACACCAAACATAAAAATACCGGTGGTGTCGCCGGTTCAGGTGTCGCCAGCTTTTACGAAAACAAAGAGTTCTCCTTTAGCAATCCCGGAGTAAGGGTTGCAGACGGTGTGAACAGGATTACCTGGGAAACGGAAGTGGCCGGAGGGGTGAACCTGTACTTTGAAGTATTAAAGTCTGTTGACCTGGTAACTTATACTCCTATCGGAAGCATACCGGCCGCTAAAGGTGTAGCAGTAACAGTCTATGAAGATCCGGTGACAGACGGCGCTGTTTATAAAGTGGCCGTTGTGAACAATGAGAAAGGGTTGAGGTATACTTCAAAAGTAATAGCACCTTTATCGTCCGGGGTGAAGGTATATCCCACCGTCGTTGACGATAAGTTCAATATTGATTTGGCGCATATAAATGCAAGCGGCTCTTACAAAATAATAAACGGATCCGGTCAGGTCGTACAAAAAGGCAAACTGAACCAACAGCACAATACGGTAGGGGTGAGCAACCTTTCCAGGGGCAATTATATTGTAATTGTTGAAGCTGAAGGGCAGGTATCCAGCAGCAAGGCAATAAAAATGTAATGATACCTATCATCTTTCAAAAGCATCTGGCAGCTTAAACTATTCCTGTGCCGCACCTGAAAATTAAATGTTTAACTTTTCTTATCCTTCTTCTGCTGCCTGCGCAAAGCTTATTCGGGCAGGGACAAAACAATATCTGGACATTTGGACGCCACCTCGGATTGAACTTCAATGGAGGGGGGCCTTCGCTTTATTACGATTCCTGTTACTCTATAGAGGGTACTGCCGCCTTGTGCGACTCAATGGGACAGCTTTTGTTTTACTGCGACGGTACAAATGCATTTGACAAAACGCATGCAGTGATGCCCAATGGCGCGGGCATAGAGGGGCATAGCTCGACTACCCAGGGTGTGGCTATCGCTTCTGTTTTAGGCTCAGATAGCCTGTTTTATTTGTTTTCATTAAAAACTTTCTTACATGCCGGTAAATTATCGTATTCTATTGTAGACCTGTCGCTCAACAGCGGATTGGGGGATATCGTAAGCGGTTCGAAAAATATGTTTATCGATAGTAACCTGAGTGAAAAGATGATAGTTGCCGGCACTTGCGATAAACAGTGGTTGGTACTGCATCACATAGATTCGGGCATTTTCTACGCCTATGATCTCAGTATTTTCCCCGCTCCTCCGGTCAAATCATACACTGGCCTTCATCGCTTAGACCAGGCCTACGCCCTTGGAGAAATGAAAGTGTCAGGCGATTTTACCAGTATTGCGCTGACAAATGGATACCATGCTCCGGAAACTTCCGAACTGTATGACTTCGATGTCAGCACCGGAATCGTCAGCAATTACAGGCTTATCGATTCCTTTTCTAGAGGTTTTTTCTGTTATGGAGCAGAGTTTTCGCCTGATGGCAGTAAACTATATGTTAGCGGTTTATTCACTGGTATTTTCCAGTATGATCTTTCTCTGCCTTCCCTACCGGCCATCAGGGCTTCTAAATACCTCGTGGACACTGGTTCTTTTTATGCCTTGCGCCTGGGACCGGATCACATGATCTATGCCTCCACAATGAAAGACAAAACCTTCAGCCGGATCAAGGAGCCCAACCTGGGGGGAGCATCATGTAATTTTGAAGCCAAATTTTTATCGGCTCCTGCTTCGGCTGCATCAGGCATTTTGATAGGACTGGGCAACCAGTACGTATACAGAGGCAGATTGTCCGGTATGGATACAAGCGGCCCCTTTTCCAGGACCATAGTGTTCTGTGCCGGTGAAGCGGCAACCGTTTCAAGACCCGGATACCAAGCTTACTTATGGAGTGATAGCGATACCAATTCCTCCAGGGTATTTACAGCCCCGGGGACATTCTGGCTCAAAGCGCGTTCGAATTGCGGTTGGCGGATAGATACCTTTCACCTCGTATCGGTACCTTACGACACCTCATTTATGCTAAAGATGGATACTGTGTTGTGCGCGGGAACAGCCATCACGTTATCCGCTCCTGCCGATAGGGATTGGTACCATTGGGCCGATGGAGATTCTGTTCGGGTGAAAACAGTTGTAGCTCCCGATACTATTGCTGTGCTGTCGAAGACCGGTTGTAGTTTTACATCCGATACCTTTATCGTAAAGAACTTCTTAACGGATACAAGCTATTCCCTGGCAAAGGATACTTCGGTATGTATCGGTACCAGCTTAGTGCTCCACGCACCTAAACCCCTTAAAGAGGCCTACCGCTGGAGCGACGGAAGCAAAGATTCGGTAAAGAAATTTGTTGCGCCTGAAACCGCTGTGCTGGTATCAAATATAGGTTGCCACCGGTACTACGATACCTTTATCGTAAGGGCTATACCACTCGGCCACATACTGTCTGTCACTGATTCCTTCATCTGTCCGGGTGATTCTTTTTCCATCCTTGGAAAGCCCGGGGCGGATGTCTACAAGTGGTATGACGGGGATACCGTATCCTCTGCAAGAACAATACACTCCGGAAGCGGCCGGTATTGGGTAAGCAGCCGTAAAGGATGCACGATATGGGTAGATACTGTTACCGTAACAGAACAAGCCAGGCTCACATTTACCAGCGCGCAGTCCGTGCCGATATGCGAGGGCACAGCTGCTACATTGGCATCACCGCTCGAATCGGGTAAGTATACATGGAACACCGGTGCAGATTCCCGGGAGATCGATGTGACCCTACCCGGGAAGTACTGGGTCAGTAGTCTGAAAGATTGCATTTTGTATGCCGATACCTTTTATACCGCACTGCGTCCGTTTACGACTACGAACGAGCAATCGGACACCTGTATCTTTTTCCGTGATTCTATAACAATCTCTGCACCAGATTCATTTACGCACTATTTCTGGCTCGATGGCGGCAATAAGAAAGATACAGTACTATTTCACTCCGGTACTGCTTATGTAACAGCAATCAATAATCAGAATTGCAGTATCTTGAAGAAAAGGATCAGAGTAGAATTGATCCATTACAGCAAAGCCCTTCGGGATACTTTTCTCTGCAACAGCGATACGATCGTACTGGACGCGACAGTTGACCATCCCAATGCGCAATACCTGTGGCATACCGGTGACACAAGCAGCCAATTGAAAATTGCAACGGCAGGCCCGCAAGTGGTAAGGATAACTACAAAAGGCTGCAGTGTTAATGATACCATACAAGTGGACAGGATAGACCTGGAGGTATCTGCAGGCGGAGACCAGGCAATTTGCGAGGGCGAAAAAGTAATACTAAAGGCCAGCCCGGACAATGCCCTCTACAAATGGTCGACCGGCGAGGTCACCCAATCCATAGAAGTGAATACCAGCAACAGATATGAGGTTACAGTCACTAAAGGTGAATGCAGTGTAAGCAATGCAGCAAATATTCAGTTTGTGCAGTGTTATGATTGTATTGCTGTTCCTAATGCTTTTACACCGAACAAAGATGGCATTAACGATTACTTCAAGCCCTTAATCAACTGCCCGGTAAAAAAGTATGAGTTGAAAATAATGAACCGTTGGGGACAAGAAATCTATTCGTCTGTGAGTCCCAATCAATCCTGGGACGGAACCTTTAAAGGAATTCCGATGGAGGGCAATACCTGCTTCTACCTCCTGAAAGTACTATTCGAAATATCCGGTGGAAAAGAGGAATTGTTTAGCGGGGATATTACTTTAATCAGATAGCCCATACAGGAGTAATAATGATCAATGTTTGCATAACATCCGGCAAAAAAAGTCTGAAGCCAGCGGCTATGGCAGCAACAGTACTTTTTCATAGCAGAAGTCCGCACACTTTTAGCGCCTTTTACTGAGCATCCAACGCACCTATGCTGACCTGGGACGAATCCAGCCTGGCCTGGGGAAGCGACACCTGCACACATCCTGCTCACAGATATAACAGGAAAAAACCTTCCTGAGACTTTTTCTTTTGCCGGACGGTATATACTTACTGTTGCCGGTGGAGCACGTCCTTCGGAACATGCCCGACGGTTGAGATTATTCTTTCGCTTATAATATTTGCCGAATATTCATAATTTGCAATAAGCGATCAATGCTATGTTATGGAACAAAAACTATTTCTTGGCACGTTTACTGTCTTTGTGAACATAAGCGCCGAACAACAAATGTTCATAAACGAAGACAAAATTATAGACCGGGTATCCAAACTAATCGCCTATCGCATAAACAAACTGTTCCTCAACAGATTTCCCGGTTCTTCTATCGCTGTAATAAATTACAAAGGAAGCCGTGGATGTATATTAGTAGTCATTTCTTTAGAAGCAATAATACAGGGAATCACAGCAGCAGGGCTTGCAGGCGCCACCTACAAGTTTATCAAAGACTATGACAAAATAAAGAAGGGCCTCAAGGAAATCATTAATGATGTTAATAACTGGTCCTTAAAAATAAAAACCAGAATATTTACGGTAAAACCTGCTAATATAAATGCAACCGAAAGTGAAATTGAAATTATTGCAGATTCTGAAAAACCATTTGCTGAAAGCAGCACGATATTCTTAAGCGAAGAAGAAACAATTACGATTCACAAACTAACGATAATGAGAGATGATTTTGTAGAGGAAATTGAAACCATTAAGAGTGAAAAAAATATCCGGCGAACCAGGCCCAAAAAATAAGTGTGGTACACCCTTCCTTTCATCCATATCTCGTTTCTGCAGAAATTCTTTGTACCGCAGGCAACGCAATAAAGAGGAGATAAATCTCCTCTTTCCATTGGCCTTATGCCAACGGCGACCTATCTTTACCCTGTTTTTAACTATTCTGGCACCACCCAACCGTTTTCATTGCGGAATATTACAAAACAGCAAAACCGATGATGCTCAATATATTGATTGCCGACGACCATTCTGCCGTTCGTCATGGATTATCACTACTGACGGAGCAGGCCCTGGGAGAGTCCTGCCAGATCGATTATGCCGGCTCGGGCGACGAAGTGCTGGAACAACTGCAGCAAAAATCCTACACCCTGTTGCTGAGCGACCTGATGATGCCCGACCAGAAAGGGATCGGCCTGATCGGGCAAGCCCTGCAACTGCAGCCCACGCTCAGGATCATTGTCATCAGCGTAGGGCCGGAACGGGATTTTGCCGCCCAATGCCTGCGCAGCGGCGCTCATGCCTACATCAATAAAGGTTCTTCAGACCTCACCTTTACCAAGATATTGCGCTCCGTGGTCTATGAAAGTGACGATTACCATTCCTATATCCGGAAAACAACAGGCCAGGGAACCGCTACCCGGGATGTGGACCCGCAATCCATCCTGTCCCTTTCCCCACGGGAGCGGGAAGTGGTGTTGCTCCTGTTGCAGGGCCAGGGTATCGTAGAGATCGCACAGACTTTGTCGATCAGCGCCTCCGCAGCCAGCACACTCAAAGGCAGGGCCTTTACCAAGCTGAACGTACAATCTGTGATCGAACTTAACCGCCTGGCGTACTACCAGGGCCTGAATGCAGACGGGACAATGTGATCCTGAATTCGGTACCTTCTCCCGGCGCAGATGTGGCATCCAGGCGCCCACGGATCAGCCCCAGCAGGTACAACACAATAAAACTACCCTTTCCGCTGCCGGCGCCGGTTTGACCCGGGTTCAGAAAGGCCTTCAGCGCTTCTGGCGTAAACCCTTTTCCGGTATCGCTTACGGTAATCACCAGCTGCAGGTCTACATCTGCAGCGCTAAGTCTGATGGTTCCGTTGCGGGTATTCTTATTGGCATTATCCAGCAAATTCCGGATGACGGCCGACAGCAGCTGAGGATCGGTATAGCAATACAAATCCGTCGGTTCAATGACGAGCCGGTTACCGTTAGCACCCATAATGTCTGTGTATAAAGACGCTGCGTCTTCAAAAATACCCGACAGGCTTTCTGTAGTATATTTTGCCGTAAAATTGCGGTGCTGGCTGATGGCCCAGGCGAAAAACTGGTCGGTAAAACTATTCAGTGCGGCCGTGCTGTTTTTCAGCTCCTCCAGGTGATTGTCCAGCGTTTCCGGCGGCATAGTCCGGTGCCTGCCGGCAACATGCTTGCTGATGGTGTACAGGAAACGTACCGGGGAACGCAGATCATGCAGCACGGTTGTAATGATATTATCCTTGGCCAGGTTGCTTTCTTTCAGCGCATCTTCAGAGCGGGTCAGCTGCCGTACGGCACGGTTGAGGTCGCGGGTTTGTAATGCTACCTGTGTCTTCAGCCTCCGGTTGCGTACCCGAAGTACATTGGTGCGTAGCCTGATAAGCCAGTAGACCAAAAGGGCCAGCAGGGAAAAAAGGGCCAGGTAAAACAGCCAGGTATTGTACCAATGCGGGCGCACCCGGATGGACAGACTAAGACGGGTATACTCCCCGGGCTCCCTACCCGTCATTTTCCTGAGCACCAATACATAAGCACCCGTCGGTATGCGGCTGAGCATAATCTCTCCATTCGCAGGCACCTCATGCCAGGCTTCATCCAGGCCCTCTATCCGGAACTGAAGCTGCATATTTTCCCTGTTGCCAAAGTAAGGGCTGCTGACGGTCACGCTTAAGGTCCCATGATCGGGGGGCAAAACCAATATGCCTTTTCCCCAGGGTACAAGGGTATCTCCCAGGCGGACCTGTTCTATATAAATGCCCTGGTCAGGCAATACAACAGGCAGCCGGTGCGGGTAAAACCATACAGGCCCCTGTATGGTCAGCAGCGACAACATACTGTCCCTGAGCCACACAAAACCAGGGAGACTGTTACCATTAAATTCGTTGGTACGCAAGCCGTTCCGGGTAAAAAAAGTATAATAATAAACTGCCGGTATCCTGCCTTCCGCATAGGCTAGTAAATCAGCCTTCCGGGTCCTGTACAGGCCATTATTCGTCGGAAACCAAAAGTATCCCCTGCCATCGTCAATAAAGCTGTGTATTGCATTCAGTGCATCAAGAGGTCCTGATGGCAGCCTGGTGATCCTGTCGTGGTGATACAGGAAAAATCCTTTCCCGTAGGTAGATATCCAGATACGCTGACCGGTATCGGCATAGGCACAATGAATGGTCATACTGTCGAGAATAGACCGAAAGATACGGTTGGCCTTAAAATCATACCACTTCAGTCCTTCCTGTGTCCACAGCAGCAGGGTGTCAATTCCTATTTGTGAGCAGCCCCATATTTCTTTCCCTTTTTTTAATCCCGGTACTTTTCGAAAATCCTTTACCGTATCCTTCCATAGTTTGCCAGTAGAGAAGTATGTTGCCAGCAGAAGGGAATTACTATCGGCACGGTCTTGGATAATGCCCATCGGCCTGCTGTCCAGCTCAAACAGTTTTTGATTGGTCCCGGTCTTAAGGTTGAATTTTAATAATTCGGCAGTCATACCATAGTACACATTGTCATCAGCACCGGCATAAGCCGACGCGCCCAATTGTCTACTGATCGGCAGTTTCATGTACCCACCCTTATTGTACAGGTATTGTTCGCAAATAATGCCTTTTCCTCCCTCTACTGCCACCTGGGTGCGAAACTCAGCCATGGCCTGCCTGGGTACCGGCGGATAGCAGAACGATGACGGGGTGATCACATAGAGTCCGGACGTTAAGGATCCCAGGTAGTATTTCTGTTGGGCTGTGTGGTACACGATAGTGAACAGGTCTTTAACATCAATATCCTCCAGCAGGGGCCTGCTCTTAATTCTGTCCTTGTCCAGGTAAAACTCATAAATCGTTTTACCGGAGTAGATGTAGGCACCGGTATTACCCACTATCAGTTGGTTCGCTTCTTTTAGATCGCCGGAATTTTTAATGCCGGAATCTGTCCCAATTGCAGTGCCTTGTTGTGCTATTGCCCCCTTCCAGCTTTTTATTTTGCCTCCTGGTTG
>DATJDO010000359.1:0-4412 GCA_035497375.1 Chitinophagaceae bacterium
AAAGTACGGGCAGAAGCGACATTGCTGGGCAGTGGCCTGGCTTATTTCGGGATAGAAGGCTATTTCAACCCCTTTACCGGCGAAGCACAGGTAGACAAAGGCAATCCCGCCTTTATGCAACCTTTTGTTGTGGCCCATGAAATGGCGCACCAGACCGGCATTGCAGCAGAAGACGACGCCAACCTGCTGGCCTATATCCGCTGTATGGAAAGCGGCGACCCCAGCTTTGAATACTCCGCCTGCCTGAACATCTGGCTGTATACGCATCGCCGGGTACGCAGCTACGACAGTACCCGGGCCAATGTGCTGAAAAACCAGCTGAACCCGCTTACCCTTAGCCAGCTGGATACATTGCGGCAACGCAGGATCGCCTACCAGACCGTGCTGGACGACATGAGCAGTTTTGTCTTTGACCTGTACCTGCGCATGGGCAAGCAACAAGACGGCATTGGCAGCTACCGCAATGTCGCTTACTCTGCGCTATGCTGGGAAAAGAAAAAGCATACACTACCCGATGGCAGCATACGCTTTTTCTGATCGTACGGATATGAAACCCTAACGCATGATATACATTTTGCTGTAGCCATTTTTATAGAACTTATCGATGGCCGAATTTTCCCGGCGTTCAATATCTTCTCCATTGATGGCTGTTACCACACGGTAGAGGTAGACCCCATTACCCAACACCTGTCCGTACTGGTCTTTACCATCCCATTTATACTCCGTCACATTGCGGCCAATACGGATATTGCCGATTTCCTGGCGGGTAATTTCACGGACCACTTTTCCGCTGATCGTCAGGATCTGAATTTTAAACTGGGAAGGAATCTTCCAGCCTGTAAGCTCAAAAACAAAGGCCGTAGACGTAGAGAACGGATTCGGATAATTCAACAGGTTGGTGATCGTCGACTTGTTGATCACCTCAAAGGAAATAGAATACTCATTGACACCTCCCCCGGCATCGTTACCTGAAGCATCCGTACCACGGGCATACAGCTGGTAAATACCGTCTTTCGTAAACGTGGGCTTGTATTCAATAAACGCTTCATTTTTACCGGCGCTCATATCTGCAGCGATGAATTTGCAGACCGAACCATCAAAGGGAATACGGTTGCGCGTATCCTCCGGTTCGCCGGGGTTGCGCAGAAACAATTTCATGGAAGTCGTATCATTCAGCGCCAGGAACTTGTTCTCATCGCGCAGCAATACTTTAATAAATGGCCTGGCCGAAACGATATCCCTGTCCAGGATGTGTATTCCGTCGAAAGTGACATCCAGCAAGGGATTATAACGGTCTGTTTTGATATCGAAGGGTATATAGCCCAGGTTGTTCGGGTGATACTGCTCGGGCTGTTGCTGATCGGGGTTGGCTTCTATAAACAGGTAATTCTTGCCCGGGTAAGGTTTCGGGTCGAAACTGAATGCTGCATGCAGCGTATCGTTACCCTTCAATTCTTTGTACTTCCGGTCACCGAGCAAGTGCCCCACTCCGTTGGCGTCAATGACCTTGTAGCGCACCAACATACTGTCCATAGGCAGCTCCGTCAGGGTTTCCACCACCGTTTCCAGGCTCATCAGCTGGCCCACACTCACACTATCAGTAAAGCTGTAATAGGCCGAAGGGTTCAAAGCTGCTTCGGGAAGCGGGTCATACAGCACACGCCAGTAATCCAGCTGAGGCGCTGTATGGAATTGCGTATCGCGGTTATACCATTGCAACCTGAGCCTGGGATAAGTCCCTGCGCTGATGAATTCGAGATTGGTATCCCTGACAGCACCTTCATACAGGAAAGTCTCTGTTCCGGATTTTTCAATGCCGGTAATCCTGACCAAAGCACTATCGGCAAGCGTAGCCGTATCAAAATAAGATGAGGTACGCCATTTCAGTGTTTTCCATTTGCGTGCGGCGCCCAGCACCACACTGTTCATCTGTCCGCTCACATCAGAAACCGGTATGGTGTACGATATATCCAGCACATCGTTGATACCGGCGGCAAAATGCTGCTCTACCGGAAAATCGGCAGCGCCTTTCTTACACAACATAGAGAACACGCGGGGCTGATAGAAGGAATCGATCTGACTGAAGCCGAGCTTGCGCATACTGTGGTACAGGGAAACACCGCTTCCGTTCACGAGCGTATCGTCTTTCCAGGTAGCAACATAGTAACCGCCACCCCAGAGGTTATAGGCAATACAGTTGCGGACGAATACATAATTCCCGTCGGGGATACTGTCCAGGAATTTGCGGGCACTGTTGCGTCCATCGGCATTGTACAAGTCAAAGCTGAAGCAGTTCACATTTCTTTGAGTGAGCGGGCAGCGCGGATTGGAACCCTGGCGGCCGGCTGGCGGATTTTCCCAGGCCCTTCCGCTGCTGCTGTCGAATACGATAACCTGTATCGTTCCGCCATAGTCGCAGTCGTAGCGTTGCAGGTCTGCCCCATTATAGAACACCCTGTTATCGTCTCCGCTGCCATAAAATGTATAGGGAGGGCCAAGGTTCATGATCGTACTGAGATCCCTTATCGTTACAAATGATTTATTGTATTGAAATTTACGGTTTTCACCATACTGCAGGGCATCAAAACTGTTGTACTTGTATTGGTAGTAGTGCGACTGATTCCAGCCATCAGAGCCACTCTTCAGGTAGACAAACGAACTGGACGCCCAGGTATAGTTACCGCTTCCATCTTCAATACTCGTACGCCAGTAGTATACCATACTGTCCTGCATCAGGATGCCGGGCTTCCACTTGATCACCCCGCCTTTACTGTCTACCGTGGTTTGCATTTTACCGGGGCTGTTAAAGAGTTCAGTCGTATCGATCTCTATTTTATAGCGGCCTGTGCCTTTGAACGGGTTCAGCGTAGAAGCTTTCAATTCGAGGCTTGCATTGTAGACAATACTAAAATTGTAAGGATATACGGGCACAATGTTGTCGGATAGTACGAATACATCGATCATGGCCGTATTATTGGCTTCCGATTGTTCGTCGTAGCGGCCTGCAGCATCTATCGTCACCTTGTATTTGTTGATCCCCAGGTCTTTGGTCTTATCTATTGGCAGCCAGACCTGGGTAATATCTGTATTTTCCAGGCCTATAATAACATAGGACCGGGTCAGGCTCAACTTTCCTTCAGGATTGGTGTGTTCTATCTTCACCTCCACCGTATCGCTGATCGAGCGGCCCAGGTTGAAAGAAGCAATTCGCAACTGGAAGGAATCAAGTGCCGTGGTGATGCTGACCGGCAAAGTACTGAGCCCTTCATTACCTACATAGTAATCTACCTTTCTGGCGGAGCCAGCAATCATCGTAGCCGGGTCGCCCTGCATAATGAAAGACTCCATATGCGTCTGTTTGCGCGAGGTCACATCAGCAGTTTCAGCACCATCAGCAATAGTGCTATCATGCGCGGCACGGTATTGTTCCCCGATTGTTTGTCCATAATTTTTACGGGCAATTTTGTCATACAGTATCGGCATATATTTACTGTGAATGTCTGTATAGCCCTGGTTGTTGGATGCCATAGAGACAATGGCCCCGCTCTGCGGCGCACTGACAAATTTTTCCGATATCGTCTTTACGATCGTCGCTTCATAAATGGTAGAAATATCACAGCCATAGGCATCAAATACCGGCAAACGGGGCAGCGAGTTGAATTCTGAAGGATCTTTGATATTGTAATCCAGCGCGGCACCTGAACCATGGCCATAGTACGTGATCAGGGACAGGCCATTCGTGATCAGGCTATCTACTTTTTTATCGGATATAGTGGTCGGCTCTCCTTTGGTGCTTTTGGCCACCGTAGTCACTACCCCGCCCGTGTATGGCCCCGAGATAATGTTCTTCGCATAGTTCAGCGTCGGCAGCAAAGTGCCGGCCTGCAGGCCCACATCAGAGCGGTCCCCTCCGGCAATATGCAGTACCTGCTTCTTCCAGAGCTCGGTAGCAGGAGTAGGGAACAGTGCCGGCATCAGTGCCGCTTCGTATTGTTTCACCTTATTCAGGTAGGCGGCCAGCTCACTGCTGCTCCATGCCGACAGGCGACCGATATCCACTTTCATCTTCCAGGTCTTACGGTCAGTAGCAAACGCCACATCCGAACCAGGATGCCCGTAAGTAGGCACTATACCCTGGAAACTTGTGGCAATCGGTAAGGTAAGAAACTGCTTATAGTTTGTGTACACTACACCTTTACCGATCAGGAAAACCGTTTGGGGTTTATTGCTCCATTTATCCAGGGCAAAGTCTATGAAATGTGTGATGGAAAGCGGGTGTGTATAAATTCCGTAAGCATATTGATCGTACAGTTCTTCTATATCGGCTACAACCACCTTGTGTCCGCCCCCTGCGGCAGAAGCACGGTAGTCCTTATACTCCTGTATATAGTTCCGTCCGTCATCTGAGCGGG
>DATJDO010000360.1:0-4030 GCA_035497375.1 Chitinophagaceae bacterium
CTGTTCACTCCGAAGCCAAGCTCTGCATTGACAAAAGCAGTGGCATAAGCTTTGAAGCGCTGGCCGGTTTGCTCCTCGAAACGGGTAAATGTACTCGCCGACAGGCGGGTAAAAAATGTGGATTCGTGATCTGAATAAAAATTAAGTTGCACGCCTATGTCGGTGGCAGGGCAAATCGTATTGCGCACCAGAGCGGCGCCAAAGCCTACGTTGAATGAAAGCATATCCTGTGTATTAATGCCATTGCGCTCACTGAGCTGCCTGGTGACCATCAATTGCTTTTTTGTGCTGCGTGCAGGATCATAACTCACAAACAAATGGTGAAACCAGGCATCCTGGTTATGCCATTCCCGGCGGTACGTCATCACAACAGAGTCGATCAGGCCGGCGGTCCGGCTCAGCCACTGTTTATCAGCCAGCAGGCTCTTTACGTCTACGATATTTTTCACGAAAAAGGTATACTGAAAATGTTCCTGTGCCTGCTCTCCCTGTATTGTACGGTCGGCAAATTTCTTGACAATACGCAGGGTATCCAGGGTCATCTTCAGGGCCACTGTTTCTTTATCATTCAGGGCCTGTAAGTTACTATTGACCATCTGTTCACTGAAACGGCTGATCAACGGGGTATTTTCCAGGGGGATATGAATATCCAGGCGTTTGGTGCTCAGATTTTTTGTGAGCGAGTCTCGGTACTGCGTCAATACGGGTAAAACAGCCTCGGTGTACTTGAGAAAATCCTCTTTACCTTTCCAGGCACTGAGCCGTTCCATTTCAAAAACAAGATACTCTCCTTTTCCGGTAGCAATCGTAAAGTGGTGTTTCAGTTCGTAGTCCTTCACTTCAAAAAGCGCCCTGACTGTTTCATTCTGATCTTTCACTTCGGGAAATACATAATCCTGGGCAGAAACGCAGCATGATGCACAGGCAAAAGCGATTGCCAGTGCCGTTTTTTTTCTATTCATTGGGTGTGTGTTTTATTTTGTTGATGGAAGTTTTACTGTTGATTCAGGGCATAGATCAGGCCACGGATGGGGGCCTCTTCTTTGATATCCGTTTGGGGTGTTACCCTGCGGCGTGCTATCCGCGAATGCCAGAAGCCTTTCTTTTGCCGGCTTACAACAGGATCATCTTCTGCTACGGGATGCACAGGTACAATATCGGTATAGTGCTTCACAGGTAAGGATACTTTTTGCGGTTCAGAAACTGCTACCGCAACGATTATTTCTGTTGTATCCTGCAATGAAGGTGCCGGAGCAGGCACAGCAGATGCCGGAGCCGCTTCAGGATGGCTTACCGGTACGGTATTGCGCACCTGGTCATCGTGAGCCAAAAGTGCCCCTCCCCCCGCTACTGCCTGTCCCGCCTGGCGTTCCGCTTGTTGCGCCGGCACACTCCGGAACGCCACAAGCGTGAGCGATGAACTGTCTTTTTGCCGCAACAGGAGTATTAATACTGCAGCTACTGCTGCGACATAAGGAAGATACCTGCTCAGAGACACCTGTTTGCGCTGCGGTTTCAGGCGTTTGCTGACATCGTGCCAGCCTGCATCGGGGTCAAAGCTCGGAACAAGGTCTGCAACAGACGCTTCATCGAATGTTTTTCTTAACTGCTTATCGTGATTCATAGTACATTCTTTTTTTCCTGCATCAGCTGCTTTTGTAAAAAATGGCGGGCTTTATGCAATTGTGTTTTGGAGGTATTTTCGGAAATATCCAGCAATGCAGCGATTTCTTTATGGCTCATCTCTTCAAACACAAAGAGGTTGAACACGGTGCGGTATCCCTGTGGTAAGCTATGGATCAGTGCCATTAGTTCCTTCGCTCCCAATTGCGCCAATGCAGCAGCATCTTCCCCGGTATACAGCTCATGCTCTTCTTTCAGCACTTCAAACTGCAGCTTACGCTTTCTTAGATACATCAGGCAATGATTGACCGCCAGGCGGCTGAGCCAGGCAGAAACGCTGCCTTCACCGCGATACTCAAAACGGTGCAGTCGCTCAAAAGCAGCGACAAACACATCCGTCAGCAACTCTTGTGCATCCTCTCTGTTTCCGCTATAGCGCAGGCACAGGACCAGGATCCTTTCGGCATAACGCCGGTAGAACATACTTCTGGCACCCGCTTGCACTTCCCGGCATGCCTGCACCAGGTCGTTTTCACTATAATGGGTATATTCTTTGAGCGGTATTTTCATGTATGCTTGCGGGAGCCTTATCTCTTAAATGCAATAGTCCATCCAATAGTTGCCCAACCCTTTATATTTTATTTTAAATAATGAAATATAATTGAAGAGGAAGGGTCAATTTCCACAAAAAAAGGAGGCTTATGCACAATGGGTGCAAATACGGTTAAAACGCGCTATTTTAATTGGTTTTCCGCCTGTTTTTTGGTAATTTTGTAGAGCCTTCGGAAGCAGCGGTTCTGTAGTATTCCGGGTCTTATTTTTTTCAAAAAAACAATCATTTTTTCACTATAATAATGAGTAACGAAAACGAAGTATTAAGCGTTGCCGGCGACTACGGTGCCAATAGCATTCAGGTACTGGAAGGATTGGAAGCGGTAAGGAAACGCCCGGCAATGTACATCGGCGATATCGGGGTAAAAGGCTTACACCACCTTGTATACGAGGTAGTAGATAACTCTATCGATGAAGCACTGGCAGGCCACTGTACACACATTGAGGTCACCATTCACGGCGACAATTCGATATCTGTGCAGGATGATGGCCGGGGTATTCCGACCGGAATGCATGCCAAAGAAGGTCGTTCTGCACTGGAAGTGGTCATGACGGTATTGCATGCAGGAGGAAAATTTGATAAAGACTCTTACAAAGTATCCGGCGGTCTGCACGGCGTTGGGGTGAGTTGTGTGAATGCACTGAGCAGCCACATGCACACCACTGTTCACCGTGAAGGCAAAATATTTGAGCAGGAGTATAATTGCGGTATTCCTGAATATTCGGTACGCGAAATCGGGGTTTCCGACAAAAGAGGAACACGCCAGCATTTCTGGCCGGACCATACTATTTTTAAAGAATACACTTATGTAAGGGAAATTCTTGCCGGCCGCCTGCGCGAGTTATCTTTCCTGAATAAAGGAATCCGCATTACACTGAGCGATGAGCGGGAGCAGGACGACAACGGCAACAACATCATTGAAGTATTTTTCAGTGAAGGTGGCATTGTGGAGTTTGTACAGATGCTGGACCGTAACGGCAAACGCGATCCTTTGCTGCCCGCCCCTATCTATGTAGAAACACATGATGCGGAAAGCAATGTAGCAGTAGAGGTGGCCATGAGCTACAACACTTCTTATAACGAACACATCTTTTCTTACGTCAACAACATCAACACTATTGAAGGTGGAACACACGTTGCCGGTTTCCGCCGGGCCATTACCCGTGTGTTCAAAGCTTATGGAGATAAGAACAAACTGTTTGAAAAAGCCAAAGTAGACATTACCGGAGACGATTTCCGCGAAGGTCTGAGTGCGATCATTTCAGTAAAGGTGCCCGAACCTCAGTTTGAAGGCCAGACCAAGACTAAGTTGGGCAACAACGATGTGATGGGTGTGGTCGATGTATCGATGAGCCGCGTATTGGAAGCCTATCTGGAAGAGCATCCGAAAGAAGCGAAAGTGATCATTGACAAAGTGATCATTGCAGCCCAGGCCCGCGCCGCTGCACGCAAAGCACGCGAAATGGTACAGCGCAAAAGCGTACTGAGCGGCGGCGGTATGCCCGGCAAACTGGCCGACTGCTCCGATAAAGACCCTGAACGCTGCGAACTGTACCTGGTGGAAGGAGACTCCGCAGGTGGTACGGCCAAACAAGGCCGCGACAGGCACTTCCAGGCCATCCTGCCACTGCGTGGTAAAATCCTGAACGTAGAAAAAGCACAGGAGCATAAGATCTATGAAAACGAAGAGATCAAAAATATGTTCACAGCTCTGGGTGTCAGCATCGGCACTCCGGAAGATCCGAAAGCACTGAACCTGAGCAAACTCCGCTACCACAAGATCATCATCATGAC
>DATJDO010000361.1:0-4434 GCA_035497375.1 Chitinophagaceae bacterium
AGTCCATCATATAGCTGACACCATCTATAAAATCGGAAAAGCCTCCAGTCATCCATTGTTCCCCGATCGAATCGCGGCGTACACCCACAAGGATCATGTCGCTTTCATAAGCAACACCCCTGTAGGACTTGCCGGGACCTCCAAAGCCTGAACCGGCACATAGCCCGGCTACTCCGGATCCGTGTATCTGTGCATTGTTATCCGTTCCTCTGGCTTTGAGTGCATTCGTATCGGTAATTTCATGGCCATAGCTATAACCTGCAGGTGCTGTGCCTGTCGCGTTCATTTCCCAAGCCCTTACAATACGGTATCGTTTACCCGTGGTGTCATACATGGTCGGGTGATTGTAGTCAAAACCAAAATCCATAATGCCAAGCAATACACCCTTGCCACTGTATCCAAAAGGCAGTCCGTAGCCTGCATGTGCCGAATCCACATTGGTTTTGACACGGGCCGAATCGAGCTGGGGCATCACTACCGGTTCGTCTATCTGGATATACTTTATACCGGGTATTTTTGTGAATGGCAAAACGTTTCCTACCGGTACCTGTACGGTCCAGATAATTCCTGCCTTTGTCCCTACGCTTGCGTTGATTTTATTCAGGGCAGCCTGGATACTGGTGGCATCAGCCTTATTGATCTGTATGATGGAGCTTACACACACCTTGCCGTCGTTTCTCTTTTTATAATGAACTCCTTCAGGAAGCAGGTTTCCCGATGGCGAAGCGGCTATTTTGTGCAGGTAAGACTTTGTGCCGGGAGAGAGTTTGGGCAATAGTTCCTGCGCAGATACCGCGAGATTACAGCCGAAAGCCAAAAGGATAAGATATATTTTTTTCATCTGCATGAACTTTGATAGTGTCTGTAAAGATAGCCAAAACGTTATAAGCATTTTTGATTTTTTCACATACATGATACCGGAAATATAAAACGCTTGATTTTCCCAATACACAATATTTATATTTGTAGCCATCTAAACAGACGCCAATGAACCAGGTCTTAAAGAAGAAAATATTCATCAGCTACAGGGTAAAGGATACGCAGGCCGCTACAGGCCGGCTGGTAGATGCCCTGAAGCAGCATTTTGATGACGACCAGATCTTCCTGGACATAGACAAGATCGAGCCCGGGCTTGACTTTACCGTGGTCATTTCAAAGTACCTGGATTCCTCCGATGTGATGCTGGTGATTATTGGCCCTGACTGGATGGCTTACAATAGTGAAAGGAACAGCTACCGCATTAATGAGCAAAACGACTGGGTACGCCTGGAAATTGCAACAGCCCTGCAAAGAAACATCAGGGTGGTGCCGGTATTGCTGGAAGGGGCTTCTCTGCCCGACGAGGAGTTGCTGACAGACGATCTGAAACCTTTGTTGCGCCGGCAGTCTTATGAGATTTCCAATAAGCGCTGGAAATACGATTCGGAACAGCTGATCGAATTTCTGAAAAAGATACTGGGGCAGACTCCCAAACCTGCCCCCAGGCCAACAGCGGCTCCTGCAGTACCGAAAAAAAGCAAAACAGTTTACTGGCTCATTGCCGGGATTGTACTGCTGCTGATCATACTGGGCAACCTGCTGTCCAATACTGTAGAAGGCCCCGCTGAACCGGTACCCGGGAACAATGAACCGCAGGTCCAAAACAACAGCCTGCCGTCCGGGAACACAGATGCGCCCGTTGTAGAAAACAGGGATGCCGGGCAAGCAGCAGACATATCGGGAAAATGGTTCGACCCGAACGGGAAAGGAACATATGTCTTTAACCAGAATAACGGACAGGTGAACCTGGCTGTCTATGCCATCACGGGTGAGCAGACGGGAGAAGGAACAGGAACCGTTACCGGCAGGGCCGTAAAAATACACCTGAATCTATCGGCTAACGGGATGCTGATCCCCAGCGAACTTGATGTAACAGTCTCCTCTAACAACATCGAGCTGAATGGTCAGATCCGCATTTCCGACAATGGCAGCACCTACTCGGAAAAGATCCATATGGAGCGCATGTAAACCTTAATGTTTTTTACGCAGCATCCAAATACTCCAGATATCGCTGCGCGACTGCCAGTCGTTGAGTTGAATGTTCATAACCCAGGAAGGCAGATACACATACAAGCGCTGTGCTTCATAAGAAGGGTTCACCGAGGGCAATACGGCTTGATAACTCATCACCAGGGCACTATCCGGTTGCTGTTGCAGCAGGTAATTTTGGAATTGCGCCTCGGAAAGTGTGTCTTCGGAAAAGCCGGGAGGCCGGTACAGGTAAATCTCATTATGCCCTTCATCATAGATACTTCTCCCCAATGTAAACAGGTGTACAGGTTTTCCTTTTGCGTAACGGTACAAGAATTCGTAATAAAGGTGATTTGTCTTGGCTGGCCACAGGCAACGATAGCAAAGCAGCAGCATATTCACCGTCACCAATATCGCCAAAGTGGGTTTTAGCCATTTTTTATCTGCTATATGCTGCCAGATAGCTTGCAGACCGCTGAAGCAGACAAACAAAAAGGGCAGGAGAATCGGGTACAGGAAGCGGAACTCTTTATGGCCCACCGCCATATGTCCCAGCAGGAAGGGGACCAGTACAAACACCATTACCTGCATGGGCCTTTTGACCAGGCCGACAAAAAACAAGATCAGTAATATCCAGCTGATCGGTGGAATACCCTGGGTGGCAAACAACACAATATAATCGTACCAGGGTGTTGTGCCGTAAGTTGCGGCTGCACCCCTGACGATGTTTGCCTGGAAATAATTGTAGGGGCTTAGCTCCCAGGCCCCATAAAACCAGTGATCGACCAGCAGGTTCAGGCCCACTGCTATCAACGCACCGGTGAGCAGGAAGGCATATGCTTTCACTAATGGTCTGGCATACAAGGTGATCCATACCAGCAAGCCTGCTATCGCAAAGGCCATCTGGAAACGGAAGTAAAAAGACATACCCAACAGGAAACCCGCTGCGATCCAGCGCATGCTGCTCTCGCGATAAGCGGCCCTGCGGTACACGCCGGGTATACACAGCAGTGCGGCCAGCAAGGCAATACCGGCAAAATTTTCGGAACTAAAGCGGACCTGCAGGTAAGGAACAAACCACAGACAGGTAGCAGATACCATCCACCAGAAGCGGGGTTGCCCGCTTTCCAGTTGTGGTGCCAGGCGTAAGGCGGTTTTACACCCTACATACCAGGCCAGCAGGCAGGAGCACATACGGAGTACAAACACCTGTACAAAGGGATTGCTCATACCTGCCGTATGCAGCCATGAAAAAACATAGTACGCCAAAGCCGGTTGCAAAGTAGGCCGGATCCTGTCTGTAAATTCCCAGGGTACCACGCTGGCGGGCACGGTACCGAATTTAAAGTCGGCAAATTCCAGCATCATGAAATGCTCATCGATCTGGTGGTAGCCTAAGGAAAACCAGCTGGCGACGAGGTTGCACAGCAGGCTGAGGAGAAAGAATTTTTTATATGGGCTATCGAGCAGTTCCTTCATTTGTTTTATGGTCAGAATGGGCACAAAATAATGGAAAGACCGGGCATAAAAAAACGCCCGCACAGGCAGGCGTTTCCAGGCATATTACCTTGATTATTTTGTAGCAGCCTTAGGAGTAGCAGTGCTGGTTGTTGTTGTTGTAGAGGTTGTTTTTGATTCCGCACCTTTTTTGCAGCATCCTTTACCTTTCGCACAAGCCTCTTTCTTTTCTTTAGAGCATGCTTCTTTTTTCCCTTTGCAACATTTACCATCATAAGCAAATGAAGAACCAGCTACCGCTAATGCCGCGAGAAATAGTGTGATCTTTTTCATTGTATCAGAAATTTTTAGTGTTTAATAATTTTTCAAATCTAAGGAATTTTTGCCAAAACTGTAATACCCCCCTGCACTATTTGGCCAATTTTCACATCTACCTGTGTACCAATGGGAAAATAGATATCCACCCTGGAGCCAAACCGGATAAAGCCGAACTCCTCATTTTGAGCAATTGGCTGCCCCTCTTTCACATAATAACAGATCCTCCTGGCCAGGGCTCCTGCAATCTGGCGCATCAGCAGGGTCATTTTTTCATTGCCGACCACTACGGTTGTCCTTTCATTTTCGGTAGAGGACTTGGGATGCTAGGCCACCAGGTATTTACCGGGGTGATACTTCATGTATTTCACAAAGCCACTGATCGGGCTCCTGTTCACATGTACATTCAGCGGACTCATAAAAATAGAAACCTGTAGGCGCTGGTCTTTAAAATACTCCGGTTCATACGTTTCTTCGATCACCACTACCTTACCGTCGGCAGGGGCAATTATCTGGTCTTCGCCTTTGGAAAAATTGCGGTTCGGTATGCGGAAAAACCATACGATCCACAGCCACAACAGGAAGAAAATGGTCTGGATTGGCCAGTACACCCACCAGATATTCATGAAGAAAAACTGGTTGAGCCAGGCC
>DATJDO010000362.1:0-1761 GCA_035497375.1 Chitinophagaceae bacterium
GCAAATTCCCTTTGTACCAGGATGCTTTTCTCTTCTTTGTTGACTGTAAAGTCATAAGCCAGTTTGTTGTTCATTTTTTTCGTTTTTTAAAATGGATAATATTAGGTGCTATTATGAAACTAATCGGTTGCAAATATAATAGCAACCATTCGGTTTCGCAAATTTTTTATGCAAAAAAATGTACAAATATTTGTGCCGGCAAACACAAGCTCCGTGTCCGGGATGGCCTGGGCACTGCAATGCGGGTACTGGGAAGCCTGTTGGCCAGTAATTCGCTATAGCGCAGCGCTACCCAAGGATTTAGGTTTCCTGTTCGCGCGCCAGGCAAAAATGCCGCAGATGATGAATGGTACAGTAGAGCCTGCGATCAGCAGATTGCCACTCATGATACCGATGACGAACAGGAACAACATGATCAGGCTCAGGCAGGCCAGACCGGCAAGGCTCAGGTAGCGGGAGGGATTTTTCTGGAAAAGTGTGATCAGCAGCAAGATCTGGCCGATCAATGGTAAAAGAACAAAGGGATGAGCAAAACTATCTGCCGAAGAACGGAAAAATACGGTGCATTCTACCTGGAACAGGAAACTGCGCTGATCTGTACCCCATTCGAGGTAGCCGATGAGCGAAGACAGGAGCAGGCCAATATTCAGTAGTTTTTTCACCGGGTACTAAATTACGGTTTTTTTGATGCATTGCCGGCAAAGTATGGCAGCCGATTTATTGATAGTTTTGCGCCCGTATCAATAAAGAACACAGATGATGGTTACTGGTATAGAACAACTGAGAAAAGGAATAAGCCCTTTACGGCAACAACTGGTGGATCATCCGCTATATGGCAGTATTGATTCCCTGCCTAAACTACAGGTGTTTATGCAGTACCATGTGTTTGCCGTCTGGGATTTTATGTCCTTACTGAAAACCCTGCAACGCGAACTGACCTGTGTTGCCGTACCCTGGGTGCCCACGGGCAATGCTGCCACCCGCTACCTGATCAACGAGATTGTGACCGGCGAAGAAAGTGATGTAGACCAGCAAGGCAACAGGATGAGCCATTTTGAACTCTACCTGAAGGCGATGAAACAAGCGGGGGCAGATACAGGCGCTATCGAAAGGCTTGTTGCTACGCTGAAAGTGGGGAACAACCTTACGCAGGCCATGGAAGCCGCAGCTGTACCGCAGGCGATCACCGGCTTTGTGCAGTGTACTTTTGATACAATAGCCGCTGCGCAACCTTACCTGCAGGCAGCGGTATTTACCTTTGGCCGCGAAGACCTGATTCCCGGCATGTTTATTTCTTTTGTCCGCGACCTGAATGGTCAGACGGCTGACTGTGCTTCTGTGTTCCAGTATTACCTGGAACGGCATATTGAGGTGGATGGCGACCATCATTCGCACCTGGCCTACGAAATGACGCAACAGCTCTGTGGAGATGATGCAGACAAATGGCAGCAGGCACAACAGGCTGTGGAAACCGCCCTGAAGGCCCGCCTGCAGCTCTGGGATGCAATATTGTCGCATATTAACAAGCTGTAATTTGTCCGGTGCGGATGCTTTGAAAGCGTTAAGATATTGTATCTGTTCCGGGTGCTTGAATGTTCCGGTGTTGTTTCTTTTATCTTTGTCCTGTGCAGAAAATAACGGTCATCCTGATGATGTTTTTTTTAAGCCTGGGTTTGACACAACCTTCAGGCCGCATGCAGCATTTTAACCTGTCCGAAATGTATGCGCAGTGCAGCATTGAAGACCACGATATTACCCCGC
>DATJDO010000363.1:0-7089 GCA_035497375.1 Chitinophagaceae bacterium
CTGACCAGGAAGAAAAGAAAGCCAATGATAAACACGACACCGAGCAGACGGGCCCATTCGCGGTGCATCCATTCCCAGAAATAGATGGCTTTGAAATCGGAGAGGGTATAATCGCTATTATGGTTGATGTACTGGCCTGCGGCTTTTACTTTATAGAGGTCAAAGGCGGCATTCCAGTCGTGTTCGTTCATCGGCGGCACTGCGCCCAATATGGGTTTCCACTCTGTAATGGACAATCCGGAACCAGTAAGCCGGGTAATACCACCCAGCAGTATCTGAATCAGGATCATCGCTACACCAATAAAAAGCCACCAGGCGACAGCCCGGCGGCGTTTGGCTCTTACTCTTTCTTCATCAGGGAGTAATGACATGCTTTTTTTATTTTTAATGCGGGTAAACTTTCAGGGCTGCTTCCAGGCAATCCATAGCGTGGTTGATGTCTTCGAGGTTGAGCACATAGGCCAGGCGTACTTCGTCTTTTCCCTGTCCTTTTGTGGCGTAAAACCCTGCTGCAGGCGCCATCATCACCGTAGCACCTTCATGTGAAAACTCTTCGAGCAACCATTGGCAGAATACTTCTGTATCGGCTACCGGCAGTTTTGCCATTGCGTAGAAAGCGCCGCCAGGATTAGGACAAAACACACCTTCCATTGCATTCAGCCTTTTGACCAGCAAGTCGCGGCGGGAATTGTATTCTGCATGTACTTCGTCAAAATAGTTGAGCGGCAGGTCTACTGCTGCCTCGCCGAGAATCTGCGCAAAAGAGGGTGGGCTCAGGCGGGCCTGTGCAAACTTCATTGCGGCATTCAGCACATCCTGGTTGCGGGTAATAAAGGCTCCGATACGTCCGCCGCAGGCGCTGTAACGCTTGCTGATCGTGTCCATCAGGATGGCGTGGTTCTCCAGGCCGGGAATGCTGAGGGCGGAGATATGCTTCCTTCCGTCGTAGCAAAATTCGCGGTAAGCTTCGTCTGAAAACAGGAACAGGTCGTGCTTCAGGCAGATGTCGCGCAGGATCTCCAGCTCTTCCATGCTGTACAGATAACCGGTAGGGTTATTGGGGTTACAGATCATGATGGCTTTGGTACGCGGCGTAATGGCTTTCTCAAAGGCTTCAATCGGAGGTAAGGCAAATCCGGTATCGATACTGGAAGGGATGGGCATAACCTTTACACCAGCACTGATCGCGAAACCATTGTAGTTGGCGTAAAAAGGTTCAGGGATAATAATCTCGTCATCCGGATCCATACAGCTCATCACACCAAACAGGATGGCTTCGGAACCTCCAGTGGTCACAATGATCTGGTTGTGGTTGACTTCTATATTGTTACGCTGGTAATACTCCACCAGTTTTTTCCGGTAGCTTTCAAAACCGGCACTGTGGCTGTACTCCAGTACTTTCATATCGGTATGGCGCACGGCATCCATGACGGCTTTGGGGGTCTCGATATCGGGCTGGCCGATATTGAGGTGATAGACTTTGGTACCGCGCTTTTTGGCCGCTTCGGCAAAGGGTACCAGTTTACGGATCGGAGAGGGTGGCATGTGCTCACCGCGCAAGGCTATTTTTGGCATGGCGCAAAGTTAATCCGGCAATTTGGTAATTTGACAATTCTGCAATGAGACAATTTGATAATTCGGCAATTAGTTAATTGGGGCATTGCTCCGGAAAAGACGCTCAAAGCTCTAATCAATACGCTGCACTCCGAAATCAGCAACAAATTCTGTAGCGCACCAGCCACTGCACGCTACACTACAGGTATTATACAGATAAAAAACGAAGCGCCCGGATGAGATATCCGGGCGCTTTTCTATAAATGATTGGTATTATTTCTTTTGTGCTTTTTCTTCGTCTTTTTTCTTATCAGCTTTCTCTTTACGCTTCAGACGTTCCGGACGCGGACAGTCTGCCTGCCAGTAGTCCCTGGTATTGCCGGAAGCATTGAGGTACAGCGATATTGTGATATTCCCGAACCACATCCAGTCGTTGGAACGGCTGTCTCCACGCTTGTAACCATAGTCTACATAGTTGCTGCCGCTTTCTTTCCAGCCTACAGCCTGGTCGCCACGATAAGATAGTTTAACGGACTGTGCACCTTTATATTTTCCCAGTGAATCCAGGTTCACATAGGATTTGCTGACATCGTCCAGGTAGTCCGTAGTGGTAGGCCTGAAACCGATTTCACCTGAGATTACCAAGGTCTTGTTCACCAGAAATTTCATACCCGCTCCAAAGGGAAAGGAAACGTTGATATTTGAATACGGCTTACGATCGGGATACATCGGCAAGCCCTGCCCCTCGGTACTCAAGGGTTTCAGGAAAACTTTGTCTCCGTTCAGGCCATTGGTAAAAGGGTTAGCATAAAACAAACCCACACCTGCAAATACGTAGGGGCTGACGCGGTTCCGAACACGATCCACAGGCCAGAAGCTGTACTCTATCCCTGCATGTGCTTCGATAACACGGGAAGTAAAGTTCAGGTTGCGCTGAAAGTGCACTTTAATATCGGAAAGGCTGTCGGATGCTGAAATTGTAGTGTATGCAGCGCCGAAACGCAGGCCCACTTTGGGTGTCATGTACATCTTGTAAGAAATACCGACCATCGGATGATACCCTTGCTTAGGGAACAGCCTGTCATTCAAGTCGCCGTAATAATTAGCTACGCCAAAAGACAAACCAGCTTCATGATGCTTTTGAGCCTGCGCTAATGCAGGTAAAAACAGGGCCAGCGAAAGTAGATATCGTTTCAAGACTGAAGAATTTTTAAGCTATTAATGGTGTAAGATAAAATGAAAATGGCGAAAACAAAAGAAAATGCAAAAATTTTTGCCCTTGCTTTCGCTTTCGCCTTTGGTAAGGTAATGATAATCAGCCTACTCTGAATCCTCTGTTTTCAGATTGCCCGCTTCGTCGACCACAAGCGGACTCTCCTGTACGGCCACTTGTGCTTCGCTAGCATTTGAAGGCAGCACCATATCAATATTAATATCTTTCAGCTGGGGCAACTGTGCGGGCGAGTTGATACCCAGGTAATCCATAAAGTTGCGGGATACGCTGTACAGCAGGGGTTTTCCTACCGCTTCTTCATTGCGGCCAACGATGACCACCAGTTCTTTTTCCAGCAATTTCTGGATGGAATAATCAGCGCTGACACCCCTGATGAATTCGATATCGCTCTTAGCGATCGGTTGCTTATACGCAATAATCGCGAGGGTCTCCATGGCGGAAGCGGACAATTTTTTGATGTGCTTATCTCCGTTCAGTTGCAATACTGTTTTATGATACTCTTTTTTCGTGAGGAATTGATATCCACCACCGATTTCACGCAGCTGGAATGGGTAAAAGTCAGTCTCATATTTTTCACGAACAGCTTCAATGCAGGCACCGATGCGTTCGTTTTCTATGACCATTTCTAATGATTGGCCAATATATTCAGTCAGTTCTATTTGGGTAATCGGGCGTTCACTTGCGAAGATCAGGGCCTCAACGTGTAATATCAATTGTTCCAGTTCCATAGTTTCAGTCTCAGATTGTACCCCGAAAATAGTTTTGCTTTACCAGAATGGCCGGGAAAGAAATACACAGGTGTGGGTAACCTGATTTGCATCATCCCTACTCTGCCATACGGGCAGCCCTGAGCAATACCGGGAACTGAACATCTTTCTTCCCTGCATCCGGCCACAAAGTGTTGAGCTCCGCTTCGATCAGCGTTACAGGATTGTGGTTTTTATCTTTTATATAATGCTGTACTGCCGACCAGGTATTCAGGTAACCGATAAACTGCTCCCGTGTCCATACCAGGCGATGTATCAGCTCAGGGGTCTTTATTGCTTCAAAGGGGAAGGGTATGGTCTTATATCCTTCATCAATATATCTCCGTTCAGGGTCCCAATAAGGGCCGACAATATCTGTGTACAGGTGCCGCAACAACTTGTCAATCGCCGGATTGATCTGCAGCAATCCATAGCCTGTGACGATAAGCATTCCGCCCGGCTTTAAAACACGCCTGACTTCGGCATAAAACTGCTCAAAATGGAACCAATGTATGGCTTGCGCTACCACAACAAGGTCGAAATACGCCCTGGGGAAGTCCGTCTGCTCAGCGGCTTGCTTTGAATAAATGATATTGCTGCGCTGTTGTGCATGCTGCAGCTGTGCGGCGCTGATATCGGTGGCGTATACAGTTGTAAAAAAAGGTGACAGGCCCGCGGCAAGCTGCCCGTTGCCCGTTCCGCAGTCCCAGGCACAATTCCGGCCCGGAACCAGGGAAAGAATATACTCATACAGTGATGGCGGGTATTCCGGCCTGTAACTGGCGTACAGATCTGCGTGGTTCGAAAAATTATCTTTCATCTCTTGCTGTTTCAGGATACATGCCGGCATCGCAGCCCGGCAAACAAAAATACGGCGGTACAGGACAAAAAAAAGCCGCAACAAGAATGTTGCAGCCATCAGACGACGAAAAGGAAAAACTTTTAATTTTCGAAATCAAGGTTACGGGGTTCTTCGAGGGCGTTGATATCGCCTCCGGTTAGGGGCACTGTGTTTTCTACTATCTCAAATTGTATATCGTCGAACCAGATCTGTCCGGTTCCGGACAGCAGGGCGCCGTAGGCCAGGTTGCTGGAATTCTGTGCGACATCCAGCACAATTTCATAACGTTTCCAGCCGGTAGTGCCTTTGATGGCCCTGTCCTGCATATTGTCAAAAGCTGCCGCCCGTTTGTCTTTCTGATCCACACGGAACCAGAGGCCGGCCCATTCGGCTACGTTCTCCGATTTTACATAACCGCTCATGCGCACACGTTTCCCCAGGTATTTATCCGGTATAGCAGTCTGCATCAGCGTGCCGAATCCGGAAATCTTTTTGGTATTGGACTTGATGGTGGCTACATTTTTACCATCCCGGCCCATTCCTTTGTCTATACCCATATCATACGATTTGGTGGCATCGCCGGAGGGAAACCAGCCTTTAGGCAGGTCGAAGGAGAAAAGGCATGCTGTACTCAGCAGCAGCACAAAACTGTAGAGAATATTCTTGTTCATTGTGTTACAATTTTAAAAGTTATTTAATCATGTTAGTAGAAGGAACATTAAGCGTTACGACTTCAAAATTGATATCGTCGAACCAGATTTTGCCCGTTCCGGAGAGCAGCGCGCCGTAGGCCAGGTTGCTGGCTTCTTCCGGCACATCCAGTACGATCTCATACCGTTGCCAGTCGGTGGTTCCCTTCACAGCCCGTTTTTCCATATTGTCGAAACCCAGGATACCGCCGGAGCCGTTACCATCTACCCGGAACCAAAGGCCTGCCCATTCGCTGACACCACTTGATTTCAGGTAGCCACTCATTTTTACCCGCTTTCCCCTGTACTTATCGGCCAGGGCCTGCTGCATCAGGGTACCGAAACCCTTGATACTTTTTTCTTTTGACTGAATCGTAGCGGCGTTGCTGCCTTTTGGCCCGGCGCCTTTATCTACGCCCATTTCATAACTTTTGGCTTCGTCTCCGGCAATGATCCAGCCTTTGGGCAGGTCAAAAGAAAGCAAGGAGAGCGATACCGATAGCAACAGGGTTGCTGTGAGTGCCCGTTTTTTCATGTGAGTATAATTTATAGTGTTTGAGAACATAAGGGATAATGGGCCGCCTGCACTTCTGCACAAGCGATCTGTGGCATCGAATACAAGCCGGCATAGTCTGCGGAAGGGGCTTCCTGCTCTTTCTTTTCGGGTTCATCAATCTTCCGCTTTGAGCTGGCGGCTTTTTTATGGGTTTGTACCGCTACTGCCTGTGCTTGTACTGGTTTTACTTTTTCTTTCTCCTGCACCCGGGATACAAGCGGTGTGCTGATGACAGCAGGCTGTACCGCTGCGGTTTGTTGATCGCCGCTTAGCTTGTGTTTAGGGTACAGGAAAAGCCCGAGGATCAAAAGAAATACTACAGAAGCTGCTGCCCACAAAGGGTAATAGTGCCTCTTTGACGGCACAACCTCCTTTTCTTCAAGTCGCGCGCTCAATGCAGACCATAGTGAGGCATGATCTTCTATCAGGCTATTGTCTGACTCCTGCTCGCTGATCTTCCTGCGGATGATCTCTTCTGCCTTGTTATTTTTCATATCCCACTCTTTTTTGTTCCAGTACTTTTTGCAACAACTGTTTGGCCTTGTTCAGCTGCGATTTGGAAGTGCCTTCCGATACCCGCAGCAGGGCGGCGATTTCCTTATGGCTGTAACCTTCTATTACGAAGAGGTTAAACACTGTTCTGTACCCCTCAGGCAATTGATCGATCAGGCTTACTATTTCCTGCGCACTGATCGAAGCAAATACTGTTTCATCCAGTACACAATCCGCTGCCTGCTCTTCAGCCATAATGCGGATACTTTTGCGCTCTCTCAGGAACATCAGGCATTCATTGACCATGATCCTTTTCATCCAGGCACTCACGCTGTCTTTACCAGTATAGTGAAAGCGCTCTATCGTGCTGAAGAATTTGTAAAAACCGTTCATCATCAACTCTTCCGCATGATGACCGTCTTTGACATAGCGGCTGCACAACAGCAGCATACCTTTGGCATAGGTAGCAAACAGTTGTTTTTGTGCTGACTTGTCGCCGGTCTTACAGGCTGCAATGATTTCATCCATTAAATGCCTGTTCTGTTTTGTCTTCAAATATAAATATGCAATACGGGGTCGAAAGGTTGCCTGGCGGAAAAAATATTTTTAATTCCCGCACCGTTAGTATGTTTACAAAGACAGCACCTCCATGAAAAAAATCTCCAAACAGCAACTGTATGATTATTTTATCCTGGCTTCACGCTGCTGGCTGGCTTATATACTCATTAATTATGGCTGGGGAAAGCTGACGGGCAAGCAGTTTGGCGTATCCGATACTGAGCTGAACACCCCCCTGAAAGACCTGAACCTGTTTCGCCTGTCCTGGTACCTGGCCGATCACGAGCCATTCAGATCATTTATCGGCGTATCTCAAATCGCCGCAGGTCTGTTATTGATTTTCAGGAAAACCTGTATCATCGGGGCTTTTGTTGCTATACCGATATGGCTGAATATACTGATATGGGACCTTACTTTCT
>DATJDO010000364.1:0-12486 GCA_035497375.1 Chitinophagaceae bacterium
GCGTGTTGTACAGCGTACTCACCCCGATTTTGCTGCACTGGTTGTGCTCAATACCATATTTGGAGGCTATTTCGGCTCCCGGCTGATGAGCAATATCCGTGAAGACAAAGGCTATACCTATGGCATTTACAGCTCTATCGGCGCCTTTGCGCATGATGCCTCGCTCACCATTCATACGGAAGTCGGCAGCCATGTGGTGGACCAGGCGGTACAGGAAATCTACAAAGAAATGGAACTGCTCTGCGCAGAACCCATCGCTGAAGAAGAACTGCTGCTGGTGAAAAACTATTTGCTGGGCAATATCCTCGGCGACCTGGACGGGCCATTTTCTATTATGCAACGCTGGCGCTCCCTGATCCTGAACGGCTTTACCATAGAGCGCTTCAATGAAAATATACGGACCTATAAAAATATAACGGCCGCAGAATTGCAGGCCCTGGCACAGCAATACTTTAATCCCAAAGACTTCACCGAGCGTGTAGTGTTCTAATCATCACAGTACGCATTCAACATTAATCATTGAACATTTCCCATTCATGAACATTTTAGCGGGTCAACCTAATCCACAACATAACTTTTTCCTGATGGCCGGTCCCTGCGCAATCGAGGGCGAAGAGATTGCTATGGCGATTGCTACACGCATCAGTGCGATCTGCAAGCGGCTGGAAATACCCTATATCTTCAAAGGTTCCTACCGCAAAGCCAACCGCACGCGCCTGGATAGCTTTACCGGTATCGGTGATGAAAAGGCATTGGAGATATTGAAAACAGTACGGGGTCACTTTGGTGTGCCTGTAGTCACAGATATTCACGCGGCAAACGAAGCGGCTATGGCAGCGGAGTACGTAGATGTATTGCAAATACCGGCTTTCCTGTGCCGCCAGACCGATATTCTCGTTGCAGCTGCGCAAACCGGGAAAGTAGTGAATGTCAAAAAAGGACAGTTCCTGTCGCCCGAGGCCATGCAGTTTGCGGTAGATAAAATACAACAGACGAGCAACTCGCAGGTCATCCTTACCGACCGTGGTACCACCTTCGGTTACCAGGATCTGGTGGTCGATTACCGTTCTTTCCCGATCATGAAAGCGATGGGTGTTCCTGCCGTGATGGACTGTACACACTCCTTACAACAACCCAACCAGAGCAGCGGCGTGACCGGCGGTAACCCCGCGATGATCGAAACGATTGCACGTGCAGCGATTGCTGTAGGCGCAGACGGCCTGTTTATCGAAACTCATCCTGATCCGAAAAATGCCAAATCCGATGGTGCGAACATGCTGCACCTTGACCTGCTGGAGCCATTGCTGGAGAAGCTGGTGGTGTTCCGGAAAGCGTATTTGGAGACGAGTAAGTAAGGTTGTATTAGGGTATGCCTTATTCGCTACTGTCCTGCCGCAGGCATCTGTAACCAGATACCCAATTCTTTTTAGCGCTACAGATCCCTTCGGGATGACAGCCTTAAGAGCGTGATTTGTATTCTATGTGTATGGCTCTGGTACGCTGATGTCGTGCCGCAGGCATCTGTCCTGCTGCCTGCGTGGTCTTTACGCGTTTCAGACCCCTGCGGGATGACAGTCTTAAGAGCGTGATTCGTATTCTATGTGCATAACTCTGGCATACTGATGTCATGCAGCAGGCATCTGTCCTGCTGCATGCGTGGTCTTTATGTATTTATAGATCCCTGCGGAATGACGGGCGCAAAAGTATAATTAGTACCACTATGTGTACCACTTATGCTCGATGCGATGACAAAGGCGTCCGTTTGTTATTGCAACTTACAGTTATACACCCCATCTGCCGTACCGGTCGGGCTGTTATAGCTGGCGCATTTGTTTTCAGCCTTGTTTTTGGAGCGTGCTTCTACAGTGGATATGGTGCCGCCGCCCGAAAAACCACCGTCGCAGCGGCAGGTGTAGGATTTCTTGTCGCAGGAGCTCAGTAAAAACAAGCTGCTGAAGGCAGATAGGAGGAGTATGTTTTTCATAAGGTGATATTTGTTTCAAAACGCTTTAGGGATCATTTTAGTGCCCTTTGCGATTGGTTTAACCTCTACACAAGTGTTTATATTTGTAGCAGTCAAAGATAATCCATAGAAATCACCCCGGTACTAACCTTTGGAAAAGTGGCAGTTCGGTTTAATTTTACAGGATTACCTTTTTAAAAACAATAATATGCAATTCAGCAGCAAACTGCTTTGTGCCGCCGCCCTGGCCTTGTCGCTACCGGCAACGGCACAAAAGAAAAACTTTACCATAGCCGAGGCCACCAACGGTATGGGGACTACCCTGGCCCTGAAAGGGCTGAAGGCTGCTACCTGGCAACCGGAGACCAGCAACCTGTACTTTATGGCCAATAATGCCATAGTGCGCCTGAATGCTGCTACCGGTGCTGTAGATACGGTACGCCACCTGGCGGAGCTGAACAAAAGCCTGTACGGTAAAGACAGTCTGAAAGCCTTCCCGATGCTTACCTGGACAGGCAAAAACGAATTTTACCTGAGTGCCGGCTCTGACCTGAGTTTCGGTAGCCCGGACAGCGATTCCTGGCGGACCAAAAGCCTGCAGAAAGGCGGCGAAAACATTACTGTAGCACCCTTTACCGGTCACGTAGCCTACACCGTAGACAACAACCTGTGGCTGAACAATACCCAGGTGACAAAGGATACCGATAAAAACATTATCAGCGGTAAATCGGTGCACCGCGAAGAATTTGGCATTGATAAGGGCATTTTCTTTTCTCCCAAAGGCAACCTGCTGGCGTATTACCGCATGGATCAGACTATGGTCGCCGATTATCCCATCATCGATTGGAGTGTAACGCCTGCACAAGCCAATATCATTAAGTACCCGATGGCCGGCGGTACCTCGCATGAGGTAACCGTCTGGGTGTACAACCCCGAGACCAAAAGTAAAGTCCGCATCAAAACCGGTACCCCGGCTGACAAATACCTGACCTGCGTGAGTTGGAGCCCTGATGAGCGCTACATTTTTATCGCCACGCTGAATCGTGGTCAGGACGAGCTGCGCCTGAACAAGTACGATGTGCAGACCGGCGAGAAAGTCAGTTCTTTGTTTGAAGAAACAGACGCTAAATATGTACAACCTTTACATCCATTATCCTTCCTGCCCGGCCGCAACGACCGCTTTGTGTGGTGGAGCCAGCGCGATGGCTACATGCACCTGTACCTGTACAACACGGAAGGAAAACTGCTGCGCCAGCTGACCAAAGGTAAATGGCTGGTGAACGAGATTTTGGGCTTCAATGATGAGCGCAATGAGATTATCTACACGGCGTCCAAAGAGTCTCCGGTAGAAAAAAATACTTATGCTGTGGATTGGACAACAGGTGTGTCGCGCCGTATTGATAATGCCTATGGCTACCATAACGCGATTGCCAGCAGCAACGGTCGTTACATCCTGGATGTGTACAGCAATGCGAACACACCACGCAAGACGGTACTGATGAGCACGGATGGTAAATCGGGCAAAGTGTTGATGGAGTCAGAAAATACTCTGAAAGGCTACGACCGGCCGGAGGTAAAGGAATTGATGCTGAAGGCTGATGACGGTACCGACCTGTATGCGAAGATGATCCTGCCTACAGGATTTGATGCGTCTAAAAAGTATCCCGTGATCGTGTACCTGTACAATGGTCCCAATGTACAATTGCTGCACAACAGCTTCCCGGCCAGTGGTAATCTCTGGTATGAGTATATGGCACAGCGCGGCTATATTGTCTTCACAATGGACGGTCGCGGCAGCAGCAACAGGGGGCAGAAATTCGAGCAGGCTACTTTTGGTAAGCTGGGCACCGTGGAATTGCAGGATCAGCTGAAAGGCGTAGACTACCTGAAATCATTGTCCTATGTGGATGTTAAACGTATGGGTATACACGGCTGGAGCTTTGGAGGGTTTATGACCACAAGCATGATGCTGCGTTACCCCGATGTGTTTAAAGTAGGCGTAGCCGGAGGCCCTGTAATGGACTGGAAAATGTACGAGATCATGTACACCGAGCGCTATATGAATACCCCGCAGGACAATGCTAAAGGCTATGAAGATGCGAACCTGCTGAGCAAAACCAAAAACCTGAAAGGCAAGCTGCTGCTGATTCACGGTACAGACGACGATGTAGTGGTGTGGCAGCATTCGGTAAACTTCGTCAAAAAATGTGTAGACAATAATATACCCGTGGACTATTTCGTGTACCCCGGTCACCCGCATAATGTACGCGGAAAAGACCGTGTGCACCTGATGCAAAAAATCACGGATTATTTCGATCTTTACCTGAAACCCTGATGTATTGACTACAATCATAAAAAGAGCATTAAAAATCCTGCTGCGTACAGTGCTGTATGTTGCAGGATTTTTTGTCTGCTATATCATTGCCGGTTTGCTGATTCCTTTTCTGCCGGTTAACAAGCATGCCGGTAAATCGGGGTCCCATACCGTATACCTGTTGTCTAACGGTGTACATATGGATATCGTTATGCCGGTACGCAATGGGCTGAAAGACTGGACAAAAGACCTGAGCTTTAGCAATACACGCGGCAAAGACAGCCTGGTGCAGTATGTGGGCTTTGGCTGGGGCGACAAAGGTTTTTACCTGGAAACACCGACCTGGGCTGACCTGAAGGCCAGTACAGCGTTTAAGGCTATGTTTGCCTTGAGCAGCTCTGCCATGCATGTGACTTATCACCGGGAAATGGCGACAGGTACACTTTGCCGTAAGATAAAGCTCAATGCTGAGCAATACCTGCAGTTGGTCACTTATATCGAGAACAGTTTTCAACGCACTCCGCAAGGCAGCTTTATGTATATCGCCGGACATGCGTACGGTGACTATGATGGTTTTTACGAAGCCAAAGGCACTTACAATTTGTTTTACACCTGCAATACCTGGGCGAATAATGGCCTGAAAGCAGCACACCTGAAGGCCTGCCTGTGGACACCGCTGGATAAGGGGATCCTGTACCAGTACCGGGATAACCTGTAGTCAGGAAAAGCTACGCTTAATGCCTTAAAGGTTAATTGGTTCTGGCTTAATGATTCTCAATGGTTGTTGATCCCCCCGCAGGCTCACTTTCTTTCCGATTTTCTACGCTTGCGTAGTTTGCGCTCTTCTTTGTTTTTCTTCCGTTCCTCGCGCGCTTCGTTGATATCTGAATTTTTCAGCTTCAGTTTGAATTTCGTTTCCCCCAGCTCGTTATCCTTGGCCTGTACATACAGGCGGAAGCCTTTGTTGCTGCTCAGGGTAGAGTCTCCTGCAATGTCGTCTTTGTTGAATTTGAATAAGGGTATTTCGACCAGGATATCGGTACCGATGTCGAGATTGTAGACGCCTTGCAGTTGCATGTCGATCAGGTCGGAATTGATCCACATCGGAGGAATCAGGATCTTGTTGTGGTCTATGGTTAGTGTGTTTTTTATTTTTTCAAAATGGATGCGTGCCAGCCTGTCTTTTTTAAACACCAGTTTGCCCAGGCGTTGCAAGGGTTTAAAGTCGATCAGTTCACCTTTCCGTATTTCGAAAGAGGCTGTTCCGTTTAGCGAACGGGGCACCAGCTGCGCATTGGCATTGAAGTAACCGCTTACCTTTGTTTTGACGTCTATGGTGCCGCGCAGATTTTCCGGGCCGAAAGATTCCTGCCCGAAATTATCAAAACTGTACAGCAGCTTGTCCAGCGATGCCTGTTTGATGTCGGCGTCGATACTGAACGAGGGCCGGTCGCTATTACTGCTATTGAATTTTCCACTCAAGCTGATGTCACCGTTGGAGTGCAGCAGCGACACCTGGTGCAGGTCGATACCGTCTTTCAGTAAGCTTAGGTTTGCCTTGATGTTGTTGGCTTCAAAGCGTTTGTAGATAAGCGTTCTAATGTCCACATTCAGGTTGGTCCGCGATACGTCCAGGGCTTCATCCAGGAAGTCCGGAGCGCCGGATTTATTTGTTTTCCCGGCAGGTGCTGCAGTGGTCCTGCGCTGCAGGAAGCTCTGGAACTCGTTCAGGTCTATACGGTCGCTCTTTACTGTTGCGTCTATGATGAGTTTGTCGGGATTGGTGCGGTAAAGGGAGAAGAAGTTGCGGGCCAGCGCCAGCACCCTGATCTCACTTTTCTGGGTATGCAATACGCTTTCTACTACCTGGATGTCATTGTCTTTCACCTGCAGGAATACATTGCAATCGTGCAGTTTGATCTGGCGGGGCAGGTAGGTCATTTCTGCCTTGCGGATATCAATTTTGGCAGATACATTCGTCGGGTAGGGTGCTTCTTTTTTCATGCCGCCTTCATATTCCAGGTCTATGTCTGCTGTGCCTTTGCCAAACAGGAAGCTCTGACGCCCCAGCAGGTTATTCAGCTTGCTGACCGGGAAACTGGCTTTGGCGTGGGTTTTTACCTTCGATAATTTCAGGTTGTACACGGTAGTCGTATCTGCTGTGACCGGTATGCCGAAAAACAATGTTTTCAGCTTCGTAATCTCCATATATGAATACTCATCTCCATACAGGCTGTCTTTTTTGCTGCCGTTGATATAGTACAGGTTGAAAGACAGGGAATCGAACTGCCCGAATTTGGAATCCAGTTTGTTGTTGACAAAATTGCTCTTGATTACTACATAGGGAATACGCTGGTCTTTCAGTCGTCCCTCCAGGTGCATGTCCAGGTTGATCGGTTTTTCAAATATAAAACTGTCCAGCGAATGCTTTACAGTTGGTGGCACCCAGCTCAGGCTGTTCTTATAGTCGATCTTGTCGGAGTGAATATCGACGGTAAAAAAGTTGTCGGCTTTGGCCAGGTAAAATTTCCCTGTCAGGTTCAGTTTGCTGCCGTCTATTTCAAACACTTGTTGGTCCAGTGTCAGCAGGCTTTTGGCAGTGTTGAAGAAGAAAGCAATGTTGATGTTGATGTCTTTGTTTTTAAAATAAGAGCCTTTTTCAGTGTTGAAGGTAAAGTTCTGCACCTTCACCGTGCCTTTGGTGTGGATGTGCAGCTGCTCCTGCAATTCATCTACACGGCCCGCCAGGTAGGGTACTAAGAACTCAAAGTGTTTCTTATTGTGGTAATGCGTGAATTTGAACCTGAAGTTTTCCAGTTCAAAGTCGTTGACGTTGAAATTGTTCTTGCCTTTGACCTTTTCCTTCTTTTTTTCTTTCGCAAAGATGCCTTTGTTCATCACAGAATCTTTATTCTCAAACAAGGTCATCTGCGCGTCGCTGACCAGCAGTTTACCGATCTGGATGTCCCCTTTGAGCAGGGGCCAGAATTTCAGTTTCAGGTATACATTCTTTATGTTGATAAAGTCGGTCTTGTGCAGGTCCCAGAGTGTGTCACGGATCACGACGTCCTGCAGCACCAGGCTGATGTTCGGAAATTGTTTCCAGAGTGCGGGTTCTACGTCGCGGATCGTCAGGGTGCCGTTGTAGGAATCGTTGAACTTGTCTTGTACCAGTTGCAGCATTTCCTTTTTATGCCGGCTTACATACAGGTACATGCCTGCAATGCCGAGCATAAAAATGCCAACCAGTATTATGAATATTTTTAAGATGCGTCGCCAGTGGATGTGCAAGGTGGAGTCATTTTATACAGCAACAAGATACTCGAAATTGCACTGTGTGTTTCTAAGGATATCATAAAAACTTTTTTTATGAAATTTTATTATGGGAAATTGCAACGACTTTATGAAAAATCATACCAAGGCCTACCTGGCCTACGCCTTTATCTGCATTATCTGGGGTACAACCTACCTGGGTATTAAGGTGGCGGTAGAGCATTACCCGCCTTTTCTGATGGCCGGTTGCCGGCAGTTATTGTCTGGTATTGTGCTGATTGCTGTGGCCTTGATTGCCAATCCTAAGGCCGACCTGAGCCGACGCAACCTGTTGCAACAGGCGCTGATCGGTTTCCTGCTCATTACCCTGGGCAACGGCCTGGTGACCTGGGCGGAGCAATACATACAAAGTGGCGTGGCAGCCCTGATCTGCTCTACAATGCCCATCAGTGCAGTGATTATCAACATCGTACGGGGTAAGGAAAAGCTGAACTGGATGATCCTGCTGGGTATGCTGCTGGGCTTCGGTGGTGTGGCACTGATCTTCCGCGACAACCTGTCGCAGCAGAGCGGAGTAGCAGGCTACTATATCCTCGGCATTGGGGCCCTGTTCGTGGCGACCATCAGCTGGGCCTGGGGCAGCCTGCTCAACAAAAGCAGTAAAACTTCCATCAACAGTTCTTTCAATGTGGGTTTCCAATTGCTTGCCGGCGGTGCCATTATGCTGCTGATCAGTCCTGTGGTGGATGACTATACCGGCCTGGTACTGTGGAACAGTGAGGGGCTGATGGCCTTTTTCTACCTGGTCGTCTTCGGATCCATACTGGCCTATGCGGCCTATATGTATGCCCTGAAAGTATTGCCGGTGGGTTTTGTGACGTCTTATGCCTATATCAACCCTCTGGTAGCGGTGATTCTGGGCGCCCTGATGCTGAACGAGCCGCTGAATGTCTACACCGTTTTCGCGTTTGTGTTGATCATCCTTGGTATCTTTATCGTACGCAGTGGCTACAAAAAGCAAGAAGCTGCGCAGCTCAAAAGCACTGACTAAATCCTTTTCCTATGCTGCACTTCAAAAAAGGTACTGTGCCCGAACTGCCATTTCAACAGGCGGTAAAAAAGCCGATCCCGGTGCGCTGTATCCAGCTCCACGAACCGTTTGAAGTGGAAACGCTGGAAGGCATATTTACCGGCAAGGCGGGCGATTACCTGATCGTCGGTGTGGCAGGGGAAATGTATCCCTGTGAGCAGGGGATTTTTGAGCGGACCTATGAGGTGGTGGAAAAGTGAGGTGCCCGAATGTGTAAAAGAAGTGGCTGTCATCACAAACCATTTGTTAGGATTCAGACTTTAAATTGATCGTAAATTCTCGATGAATAATTGATAGTAAGATAGCTTTACTAACAATGTCAAATCGTTATCATTCTCTTCTTTTACTTCAATATGGTACTGGTCTATCAACTTTAGTAACTTCTGATATTTTGAAATGTCTTTCTTCGGAAAATTGAGTAAAGAAATTTCAATTTGTGGGATATCATAATTAAAATGAATATTCATAGCAGGGAATTTTGTGTTTGAGTAAATGGATAGCAAGAGGATTCAAATATCGTATAAAATTTCCGCCCTTGTTGGTGTTGAGGCGTAGGTAATGTGCGTGGCCCACCAACAAGTCTTTCATTGTTAGGGTACGCATATAGTTCGCCAATTAGTATATTTGTCATGTGACATTCAAGCGTTTCGAGGTCGATTTTTTCACTGCCAGCATTCTGGGGCGGAAACATTTACTGAAACCGGAGCAGTACAAGCTGATCATTATAGATAGCCTGCGTTACCTGGTACAGATACATAGAGTATACCTCAACACATTTGTACTGATGGATAGTCATATTCATCTGTTGTGGCAGATCAGAGTAGGGAATACACGACCGCAGGTGCAACGTGATTTTCTAAAATTCACGGCACAGCAAATACAAAAGGATTTATATAAACATCATCCTGAAGGACTGGAACATTTTTGTGTATCCGCGAAAGACAGAAAGTACCAGATATGGGAGCGGAATGCTCTTTCGGTAGCTATCTGGTCCGAGGCAATATTCTATCAAAAGCTCGCATACATACACCAAAATCCAGTACGGGCAGGATTGTGCGCATCGCCGGAAGCGTATGTTTATTCTTCAGCGGCTTTTTATCTTACCGGAGAAGATCGTTTTGGTATACTGAATCCTATTGCGTACTAAAGCTTGTTGGTGGGCTGCGCTGCAAGGCTGTCGCCTCAACACCAACAAGGGCGGAACCTTACTGGAGAAGATCGCTTTGGTATGCTGAAACACATTGAGCACTAAAGTTTGTTGGTGGGCTATGCTGAAAGCTATCGCCTCAGTACCAACAAGGGTGGGGACATGCTAAATCATATTGAATATTAAAACTTATTGGTGGGCTACGCTGCAAGTCTATCCCCTGAACATCAACAAGGGCGGAATGCCTTGCTACACGGTCGGTTTTCTTTTCTGTTGCCTTATTTGCCGAGCGGTTTCCATTTGCCTTTCTTGAAATATACGTTGTTAAACTTTGGCGAGTAAAACACTACATAAAAACTCCAGGCACTCCTATAAGTTGTCGGGTCGCTTGTCAGAATGTGGTGAGTGGGTTGCTCCATATGAATCATAAGCCGTTCGGAACTATATGGTTTTATCGTTACAATCGTCCCTTTATATGTTTTTAGTATTTTCTCTTTGTCTGTGACATAGAAATAAAGTGAATCGTTCTCCTTTATTTCAAATCTGAAATGCTCGTATTGCCAGTCCGCTTGTTTGCCTGGGAAATAGTCACGGTTAATAACATATTGTCCGTAATAGTCCTTTTTCTTCAATTCAGTTTTTGCTGTCAACCATTGAACAATTCCCGATAGTAAAATAAGCCCGAATATGCCGAGCCAAATCCATCCAAGTATTGTTCCGAACATTTTCTTTCTTGTGAGCAACCAAATCACCAAAAGAATACCTGTCAAGGGCAGAAGTATAAAAACGAACAATAAACTGAACCCCAATCCCATGATCTTACTGGTTGTGTTGTATCTCTATTAAGTTGCCGCATAAGGAGCCGAGGTTTTATAAAGCACTGTTTTACATGAGTAAAGCTCCGTTAAATTACATAATTACCCTGAGATTTGAAAGAGGATGCGCTTAGGCTCCGGCTATCCCACCCTTGTTGGTGTTGCCGCGCGGCTAATGTGTAATGCCCACCAACAAGTGCCCGCAGAAAACGAAAAAAGCGACAATCAGATGATTATCGCTTTTAGAGCAGTAGTCCAACCAGGCGTTTCTATCACCAAAATTTCTGTTCGGCAATAAAATCAAAACCGCTTTGGTTGCAGTTTATGTTGCGCTACTGCGTCATCTTTATCATCTTTTCAGTGCCGATGTAATTTCCATACTGATCACTAATGTACAATACATAGGTTCCATCTGCAAATGCTTGCAGGGAAATATGAGTCACATTTTTACCTGAAAAAACTTGCTTGCCCAACAGGTCAAATACGGATGCATTCACACTAATCGGCGCATCAATATTGACCACATCATGAGTTGGGTTCGGGTAAATTTTGATGTTCGCATGCTGTAATTGTTTTTGGATGTTGTTAGGGGCAAGTATTTCTATCGTATCTGATTCATTGAGGCAGCCGTTTTCGTCTGTTATTTGTACAGAGTATTTGCCAGGACCAGGAACTGTATATTTATCAGAATTAGCCCCAGGTATAAATTTCCCATTTTTATACCATTGGTAATAACGATAGATTGTAGCAACAGACAATAAAGGATCTGCGTTAATAATAGTTGGTTTTACAGGCCTTGGATAATTGGTTACCACGCAAGTATTAGTTGTATCAATACAGCCAACATTGTTGGTTACAATTACTGAATAAAGGCCTTTGCCAATTGTATTTTTGAGATTTTCTTTTGTTGTTACGGGCATAACAGGAACACCATCTTTCATCCATTTGAATGAATAGGTACTAAAACCCGGGCTACAGGTCATCAGACCGGAATTTTCTTCACAAAGGACAAGGGTTGCAGGAGTCAAAACAGGTTTTAAAGCAGAGTCCTTGTAAACAAAAACTTTAGCCTGATTCTTGCAGCCATACATATCAGTTACTGTCAGCCCCCAAAATGTTTGAGTGTCCGCTTTAATGTTGTCGGCAGTGGCACCTGGAATACTAAGACCTGCTTTATCCCATTGCCAGTAGATGGCTGTTGGGGCAATGCTTTTCAGTGTTACACTAAGGCCACGGCAGAAAATAAATCCATAAGGTGACAAAGAAGATATCGCTACTGCAGGAAGAGGATTAACGACAACTGTAAGCGTTGATCTTGGACTTTCACAAGATCCTAGTGATGCGGCAGAGCTTTGGCTTACAAAATAATCGGTCGAACCCAGAGTACCCGTTGCAGGAGTTATTGAAGACACCCCGGATCCTCCAGTCACCGTCGTATACCATTTCAAATTACTTCCGGTAGCCGTCAGAGGACCCGATGGACCATCTTTGCATAGGTTCAATGGCGTAGCTACTAATGGTGCTGCGGGAGGTGGATTGATGTTTACTGTTATTGATGCTTTGCTGCCTTCGCAGCCATAGCTGTTCTTGCCACTGACATAGTATATCATACTCGATGCTGTGGTAGTGAGCGGAGTCGGTGCTGTGCTCAGGAGGGTAGGTGTGGCATCATACCATTTGAGCGTATCGCCGGTGGTGGCCGGTGTAGCGGTCAGTGCGACAGCCACTGCTCCTTGACAGTATACCACAGGTGTGGTGGTGGTGGGCATTGCCGGGCTAGGGTTTACAGTGACTGTAATAGTCTTCTTAGCGCCTTCACAGCCATAGCCGTTCTTGCCACTGACGTAATAGGTGGTACTCGTTGCTGTGGTAGTGAGCGGAGTC
>DATJDO010000365.1:0-2579 GCA_035497375.1 Chitinophagaceae bacterium
AAAGTTGACCCTATGCAAAAAACCACCCTTCCCGGTGTTTTTGCTTGCGGTGATAACAGCAGCAGGATGAGAACCGTGGCTAATGCGGTGGGAGCCGGCACAACAACCGGAATGATGCTAAACAAGGAACTGATCGACGAAGATTTTTAAATTAACCCAATACGGTGTCACGATCAGGAAAACGAAATTGAACCACACTTCATTGAACAATTCCCCTCAAATATCAAAGAAATGAAATTACTTATAGATACCCCCAGACTTCAAATAAGGAATTTGAAGCTGTCGGACCTCCCGCAGTTTCATGCTTACAGGTCTGATCCGCAGGTAACTAAATATCAGGGGTTCGACGTGTTTTCCAGAGAACAGGCACAAAATTTCATCATCGACAATGCGGAGAAAACCTTTGGTAAACCGGGTGACTGGGTACAATATGGCATAGAAGACAAGTCCACAGGTATGCTGATCGGAGATTGTGCCATCAGGTTCCACGAGCAGGATTCCAGGCTTGGTGAAATTGGTATGACCATATCACCGGACAATCAAAGGAAAGGGTTCGGCAAAGAAGCGGTAGTCGCCATACTGCAGCTACTGTTTAGCATAGACGGGTTTCACAGAATTGCAGAAACGGTAGATGCAGAAAACGTTGCATCCATCCGGTTATTGAAGAGCGTGGGGTTTCGGGAAGAGGGCTATTTCATTCAAAACATTTTTTTCAAAGGCGATTGGGGCAGTGAATACCAGTTTGCTATGCTAAAAAGCGAATGGCTGCAACTGCTCCAATCCAAAACGCCGGTGAAATTTTAAAAATGTGCTATACTACTTCATATTCATCCTACCACAAGGCCTTCCTCCACGCTAATTTTGTTGTATTGAATTACAGGAATAAGGTACTTATCTAAAAGTTTTTCACCACCCGATTTTAAAAAGAAGTATAAAAAAAATCTTCTCCATGAGAGGACAGGGAGGGTAATGCCCTTTCGCGAATAAATGCGTACACAATCAATTAAATCATAAAACAATTAAAACAATGATTATGCAATCAACAATCAAATCAGCAGCATCAATAGCAACAATAGTGTTGCTTATGGCCTTCTCAGCGCGGTCATCTGCTCAAACCAGCAAGTTCGGTATCTCGATCAATTCGCTAATTACCAACTTTAACTACGGGAGCGCGAACAACAGCCTGCAGCCGTATAAGAAGAATTTTTCAGGTCTGCAGGCGGGTTTCACTTACCAGCTAGGCATCACTCCGGGCTTCTCTGTCGTTCCCGAGCTGTACTTTGCTATGAAGGGCGGCACTTTAAAAGAAAACAACCCGCTTACAAATGGCAAATCAACATTGCGGCTTTACAGTATCGAGCTTCCGGTTCTAGCTCGTGTTCACTTTCACGATTTGTATCTGAATGCTGGTCCCTACGCCGGTTACAATATCGGCGGCCGTTTGAAGATTGACGGCACAGAAAACACCCCTGAAACCACCTCAAAGATCTCCTTTGGCAACTCATCCGGAGATTTCAGACGCTGGGATTTCGGGCTACAGGCTGGTGCAGGATACAACTTCAAAAGGAAAAGGTCTACCCTTACGGTCGACGTACGTTACGGCTACGGTTTAGTCAGCATTTCCAGAGACGTGCAGCGCTATAACAGAATGCTCAATATCAGTCTACAGGTAGCTAAACTGAAGAAAAAAGCATAAGCGCGGGATAATAGCTTACTCAATTTTTCACTTAACAATTTCAATTCAACAAGTATGAAGATTATCATCGTTGGTGCATCAGGCACCATGGGGACTTATTTGTCCAATGCATTTGAAAAAGAGCATGAAATAGTACGCGTAGACAGAAATGGCGCTAATGTAAATGTGGACATTACCTCTACTGAAGCGATAGAGGAAATGTTCAAAAAGGTAGGTCCGTTTGATGCACTGATCGCTACGGCAGGCCCCACTTATGTCGGCCCCTGGGCCAATCTTACGGATGAAACTTTTCGCCAGGGCGTAGAAGGCAAGATGATGGGACAGATCAATCTTGTGCTGATCGGTCAGCATTACATTAACCCGAAAGGGTCATTTACCTTAATTACAGGAGCATTAACTCAGGAGCCGCAAAAGAACTTTGCGAATGCCTCCGCTGCCAATGCGGCTGTGGAAGGCTTTGTTCGCGGCGCAGCCATAGAACTGGGAAATGGTATCCGTATCAACGCGGTCAGTCCCACAGTTATTGAGAACTCTCCGCACTACTTCCCATTCTTCCCCGGCGAAATACCTACCACAATGAGGCAACTGGAATACGGGTTTAGAAAAAGCATGTTCGGTGCCCATACTGGTCAGATCATCAAACCTTAAATGATTTCCGGAAACAAATTACAGGGTCGTTGCCCATAAGCGACGGCCCTAAATTCCAATGAATATGAAGAACTTGATTTTTGTTGGGTTGCTCATGGCTACTGTCGTGGCAGTCAAAGGCCAGATCAACATGCTGCGCTATAATGATGACTTCAGCTACCTAAAGCAGGATAGCGCTATAAAAACTGGTACGGATCAATTAAAATACCTTCCACTAAGGGGTAAGTCAATCGTA
>DATJDO010000366.1:0-11157 GCA_035497375.1 Chitinophagaceae bacterium
GCCGGATCCTGCACTATTTTGGTGTTGTGCCTGTTGGCCGCGAGGCGCATCAGCAGGTCATCATCACCGGAAGGCATACTGGCCCACAAAGGCTGTGCCTGTGCCTGCTGCAAGGTGCTTTTGGTGCAGGCCAGGTTACGCCCTACCGCCATGTAGGGCATACCGCTCCGGGTAAAAGAACAATACTGGATAAAGGTGTGCAGGGTTTCCCAGCGGATGAACAGGTTCAGCCAGCCTTTATGCCTTTCGTAGGCACCGTATCCCGCCACAATCTCCGTTTTGTCCTGCAGCGGTGCTGCCATGAGCCTTGCCCAGGCAGTAGTAGCCGGTGTGCAATCCGCATCGCAAAGCAGGAGTCGCTCAAACTTTGCTGCAGCTACGCCTTTGCTTAAGGCAAATTTTTTCCCCGGCAGAGCGGCCTCTTCCGTTACCGGTATATGGATGCAGCGCAGGTTCGGGTAAGCCGAAAAACTATCCAGCACTGTAGCCGTGTCGTCTTCGGAGCGGTCATTCACCACAATGACCTCAAAATCAGGGTGATCCTGTTGCAGAACGGATTCCAGATTTTTCCTGAGCTGCGGAGCCTCATTGCGGGCACAGATAATAATGGACAGGGGTAAAACCCTTTGTTCTTCCTTCCTGAACGGACCTGCAGAAGACGGGCCGGTCCACAGCATCCAGACCGCAAACAGGATTTGCAGCAGGATACAGGCCGAACAGATAAAAAACAGGATCATCACCGGGCAAAGAAACGAAATCCCTTAGGACAATTATCGCATTTTGCCTGCATTTTCCTCAAAATTAGAAAGTACCTTTGCGCTCAATTCAATATAAAAATGAATATTAAGCTAAGGAGACTGATCGTATTTAACCGTTTGATACTGGCATTTGTGCTGATATTGGCGGGTGTATTGCTGGGTGTTAAAGTAAGCTGGTGGATCGCCTGGATACCGATGCTGGTGGCTGTACTGATGATCGTAGCCCACTTTATGATCGGGCCTATGTCGCTGATACAGGGATATGTGGAAAGCGGAGACCTTGAAGGAGCTGAAGCCTTGCTGAAAAGAGTGAAATATCCTAAGCTGCTCTATAAGCCTGTGCGTTCGTCGTACCACATGTTGCAAGCCAATATGCATACGATGACAGACGACCTGGATAAGGCGGAAAGCAGCCTGAGAAAAAGCCTGGAAGCAGGAATTACCGAAAAAGGTTTTGAAGGAACGGCTTACCTGCAATTGGGGGCCATTGCCCAAAAGAAAGGCAATATCAAAGAAGCCTATGAGCAGATCCGTAAAGCGATTAAACTGGGCCTGCCCGATCCGGATAATGAAGCCAGTGCCTACTTACAACTGAGCGCTATCTGTATGCAACGCCGCGACTTCAGAGCTTCCAAGCAGTATTTTGCCAAAGCTAAATCCTGCAAAGCCACCAACGAGCAGATCCTGGATCAGATCAAAGAAATGCAAAAATACATTGCCCGGATGCCCGGCTAATTTATACGCTTACCGAAATGCAGGAAATAGAACCCTACTATAACTGGAGACACCTTTACGCCGCAGAGGAAGATGAACGTTCGCCCTTTTTTGGCCGGACATACAGTGAATTTGAGTACTCCAATACGGTGTACAACTATTATATCCACCCGCAATGGGACGATTTTGGTTCGCGTACGCTGTACCTGAAAGTACTGTTTGCCGATTACGATTTCAATTTCGCTATCATCGAAATGATAGGGGAGTGGAACGATGCGATCGAAAACGACATCATGCAGCTAAAAAGGGAACTGATCGATGATATGATCACACAAGGGATCAGTAAGTTTATCCTGATCACGGAAAATGTACTGAACTTCCACAGCAGCGATACCGATTATTACGACGAATGGCAAAGCGATATTGCCGATAAGGGTGGATGGATTGTTGCCGTCAATATGCCTTCTTCTACTCAGTACGATTTCAAACAGATTCACCTGGACCGTTATGTGGCTTTGATGGAAGTCCCTAACTGGCGTACCTTTCAGCCGCTGGACTTTTTCAATATGGTGGACAACAGGATGTTGTAATCTTCTGTTTGTGATGCACATTATAACAAAAACACCTCTTTAAACTAGTTTAAAGAGGTGTTTTTGTGTAGAACATGGTCGGACTGTTCTATGTTTTTGGTTTCGTATTATATACAGCGCGGTTTTGTTGGGTGGAGTTTCATTTCATACCGTTTACCGGCTGTGTCTTTTTACTTGTTCAGGTCGTTCAAGGAGCGGTTCAGCTCATCCATATCAGCATTATATTGAGTCCTGAAGGTAGCCCAGTCGCTTTTGTTGCTTTCGTAAGCATCCATGCGGTCACGCAGTTGTTTGTTGTGCTCCTGCAGCTCGTCGATTTTTGCTTTGTAGGCATCTGCCGTCATCTCATTGTCTGCTTTTCTTTTTTTCTTCCTCAGTTCGCTGATCAGAGCCTGGTTGGCATCGATTTTTGCTTTGGTTTCATTTTTAAATGCTTCCCATTCTTCTGCAGTGGCAGCCTGTGCAGTTGCGGTAGCCGCATTTTGCTGTGCTTCAGCCAGGTCATGCTGTGCGTCCACTACTTCTTCTTTTGCATTTTCTTCTTTTTGTGCCGGAGAAGAGCAGCTTGTCCAGGCAACAGTACCCGCCAGCATAAAAGTGGCCAGGGCAAATGTGAGCATTGTCTTTTTCATTTTATTGATTTTTATTGTGAATAATGTTGGTTGGAAAAATGGGTTAGTATATGGGAATTGCAGTTCTAGAGTTCTGCAATGATTTTTCGTATCTCATCTTTTGTTTTGCCGAGGCGCTGCTGGATTCTTCCGTACAACTCATCGTCTTTTCCCTCCTCGTACATCAGGTCGTCGTCAGTGAGCTCTGCATATTTTTGTTTGAGTTTCCCTTTGAACTCATTCCAGTTGCCTTTTAATTCCGTAAAGTTCATTTTGTCGGTGTTTAGCGATTGCAATCAATATCGATTACAATGCAAAGATGTTCCGTACCACTTGCACGGTTGTTATACAATTCAAAAAGAGTGTTACATAATTTACACCTCGACATCAGAGGACAGCCCTGAGGCTCATACGGCCTGTATTGATTACTCCCTCATTGCCGGCTTTCCGGCCTTCATATTCCATCAGCAGCTCTATACCTTTGCCGATGCGGCGTTGCCAGTTCAGGTACCAAAGGAAATTGTCCCCCTGTTTGAGTCCATCCAGCATAGCATAAGTAACGGGTGCTGTAGCAAGACCATTATAGTTGATCTGGCTGAAAGTAAACCGCAGTTGTATAATACCCGAAGAGGTTTGGCTGTAGCGCGCTTCCAGTTGTGCAGAACGGATATCGGCCTTTTCTCCGCCATACATCAGCTCATTGCGGCGCTCTTCGTAACGACAGGAAGTAGTGATCCTTAGTATGGAGCGGTTCAGCCAGACAAGAGCAGGTTCGGCAGTGTAATATTGTTGCAGGAAAGAGCTTCCATCCGATACACCGGACATATTGCTCCGCGTGCCCCTGCGCCCGCTCATATTTATCGTAAATGATTTGGACAGGGCAAAACGCAGCTTAACCAGGTGTTGCTTTTGCTGGGTAGCCGTGAGGCCATAGGTAAGTAGTTGCTGGCTTTTGTTGTTGAGGAAATTGTAATCCAGTCCCCATTGGGCACTGCTCCTGTTATAGTAAAACGTATTGTTGAATGCCGTATTGGCCAGCAGGATAGTCGTATCTGAAAAGCCGGTGCCCAAGGGGTTAAAAGAGCGAATGCCTGCTGTATTCAATATTTTGTTGTTTACCTGTACGGCCAGTTGATCTGAGATTTTGGAAGAAAAGCGGGCCAGCCTGGTTTTATTTTTTCCCTGGAAAAAATTAGCCGGTTCGAAATTGAGGGTCTGGTTCAGGGCCGTATTGTTCACTTTTATGTACTCATTGCTGGGCGTAAAAATGCGGATGTACAGCTTTTGATCAGGGTACAGGGCAACGACAAATTCGTTTAATTGCTGCACCCCGTCACCGTTGTAATCTATCCAATTGTACATGCCTTGCCCCGCGGGTACCTGTACATAAGTGAAATTGCGCTTTTGTTCCTGCCCGGTACCAAAATCGTACAAGGTGGAAAAACTTAAGGCCCGTTTCCACAATGATCCGTCATATTGCAGGCGTCCCAGCAAGGTTTGCTCCGGTTTCAGGCTAAGTACGGTGGTATTGTCTATATGCAACTGGCGGTAAGAGGCCGTGATATTCAGTTGGTGCTTGCTGCTGCTGTTCAGCCCGAACTGCAGCGATACATTGTCGCTGTGCGTTTGTTGCTGTAATTCATTCCCGAATGGAAGGAAGTCCCTGCGCCGGAAATAAGTACTGCTCATGTTGTATTTTTTTTGTGCTGTACTGCGCCAGAACACAGTGGCTATATCAAAATAGAAAGAGGAAACATGCAGGCTGTCCACAGGGATCATCCGGGCTGTATTGTGTTCTGCGTAGTAACTGGCGCCGAGCGTGCTGTTCAGCAGTCGCCTGAAGCTGTACTCTGCAAACAGCAAAGGTTTGAAAAAGCGGGTCTGTATCAGGCTGTCCTCAGCATTCATCAGGCACAGGTTAAAGCCCGTATTGATCCTGCCGTTATTGATTTTGTAGCCAAAAGTATTCTTAAGCCCTTTATAATCAGTGCCCCGCGTATATAAGCTGATCGAATAATCTGTAGCACCCAGCCTCCGGTGCGATAATTGACTGGCAAAGCTGCTCCAATGCTCATCAGGGCTGGCACCGGATAGCGGCACATTCCAGTCCCGGCCGAACTCTACTGCACGGTAAGGAGCAATGGCGCGGAACTTATTGTTCACGAATTCATATTGCACATTATTCTGCAGCGTCCAATCCTGTCTCCTCAGTGTATCCTTCCGGCCAAAGAAACGCTGCTCCTGGTAACGCATTTTTGCTGCTATACCCTGGTGGCTCGCATTGTCCAGAGGAGAAAAGGTATTGGGGTCTTTATTGCTTCCGGCAAGCTCTACAGATACCTGTTTGAAAGAATCGATCTGGTAGCGGGTGGCCAGCGTGATGAGCTGCTGCATTTTAGGCGTGATGATCAGCGAAACGGCAGAATAATCGCCCTGTTTTTGTCCTGATACCGGAGCCCTCCATTGATACACCCTTCCATTGGCATTGGAACCACTTACGGTATAATCGCCTTTCCCGCTGCCGACATACGAGAAGGAAACGGAGTATAAAGCCAGGGACTGATCTGTGCTGTATTCATATACGGAATCATAACGTGTGCCCGATACAACCGTATCCCTGATACGGTACAGTATCTTATTGGCGGCAAAAGTATCCCTGGAAATATTAGGTATAAGCGCGTATTGCACACTGTCTCCTATGCCGGCCAGGAAGCGCTTTTGTTCCCCGCTCAGATTTTGCTGGAAGCCTTGGTTTTTGGCATCCTGGTTGCTATAGGCATTTACTTTTACCTGCCATTTTTTGCCGATGTTCAGTTCATCATACGCAAAGAGCAGGGAGTTGAGGTAATTGTTGGTGCGGTATTCAAATTCTACCTGTATCCTCGAAAACTGGTTGATCGGCCTGCGGGGCATAAAGCGTACTTCATTTGTGTTGTAGTCGATCACATAGTCTGCATTTTCGCCACGCTCCTGCAAGATGTTATCTACATATACTTTCTCTGTTGCAGCCAGTACAATAAAGAGTTGTTCTCCGTTGTTACCCGTCAGGCGGTAGGGCCCCTGGTTGCCTTCAGCACCGTTAAAAATATTGCGGGCAAACTCTCCCTTTGCCATCGAGGCACTCAGTCCGGCCTTATTGTACAGGTTCTTGCTGAGCTTATTTTCTGTCTGGAAGAAAAGACCCTGCACCCGCTTGGTATAATTCAGGAAATAAGCGTCCGGCTTATTCAGGTTGTAGTCGCCGAGCAACAGGCTTTGCTTGTTTTTGCTGAGCCGGATCGATACCTGGTCAAACTCCTGCAGGGTAGAAGTATTACCCTCTGGCTGGAAAGGTATTGTGTTATCTGTTATCGCCGCTTCTACCTTAATACTATCGATCAGGTAACCGTTTACCTGTAGGTTCAGGTTGGAATTAGACACTACATCCTGGTTATTACCCATTGAAATACTACGCCCGTAACTTCCGTTCAGCTCCACCTGATCATAGTCTACAAATTTATTGCTGCTGCCCTTTGGGTAGGAAGATGAAGAGAAAAAATAATTGGAATCGATAACGGAACGGTTTTTATGCCGGTATATATTGGTAAAGTCCATCGCCAGGACCCGGTATTGTACTGTTACAGAGTCAAGGGCAGGCTTCTTGGTCCAGTATAGTACCGATGTATAAGGGGAAATGCGGTAGTCTGACTGTGCCACACCCGTGATCACAAAAGAACTGATGGCCAGGGAGTCGATCTTCAGTGAATCTGTGACGGGTATTTTCTTCTGTCGCAGGTTGGCATATTCCTGCAGAAGCCCCTGCGCCCCTGCGGTGTATGCAGTGCCCAGTAGAAAACAAAAGATGTACAGAAAAAACCGAAACAAAGAGTTGCTAAACTTGAATTTAAGCTGCAAGATACGGCCGGCGGAATTGATGTATTCACTTTAAAATATTGTGACGGCCCTTGCCGTGCCTGCCCGAAAGAAAGCGGGCGCCCTGAAGGTTCAGGACGCCCGCTACTCTTGTAGAAAGACTTTATTTTTTACTGCGGAAATCACCCCGCTTCCAGGCTTCAATAAATTGGCCCCATTTGATCGGGCTCAATATATTCATCGGTTGTCGCTGCCCGTAATAAGCTGCCTGGACGGCCATTTGTCGCTGTACATAAGCCTGGTTTTCGCTACCCATAGGCAGGCGCGTCGTGGCCAGCATCCGAAGCATAGCCAGGTTGGTATTCTTTCTGGCAATCTCGTACAGATCGTCTTCAACATCCAGGTGTTCGAAAGCATAGTTGAAATTTTCCCTGCTGGGCAGCGCATGGATAATGGTTTCATTCAGAAAAAAAGTATCCTGGCTCATCAGCTGCACCATCGAAATTGTATTGCCTGCCACATCGGGGATCACATAGTCGGTAGGGGTAAAACCAAGGCTGCGGAACTGTAAAGTGTCGCCCTTGAAGCAAACCAGGGCAAATACACCCAGATCGCTGGTATAAGTACCTTTATTATGATTCTTTACCGTAACTGTTACATCCGGTACTCCATACAGGCTGTCGCTGGTCATTACCACACCATTGATCTGTACCAGGCGCTCAAAAGCGATTTGCGCTTGCACACGGTGGCCCAAAGCAGCCATCAACAGGAAAACAAGGGAAAGAATAAAGCCGGAGCGTCGCATGCGTAAAGGGGAAAAGTAAGTGTTTATCAATATCGCTAATGTACTTATAAAAAAACAGTTCTGCTGTATTGCTACAAAGGAAAAGCGAAAGCCGTAGTTTTGCACGATAAATTTTCAATTTAACAAACGTTTTTGATGATAACGAAAGAAGCCGTACTGGAAGCCCTTGGCCATGTAGATGACCCTGATCTGAGGAAAGATATTGTGAGCCTGGGCATGGTCAAAAACCTTTCCGTTGAGGGCAATAAAGTGAGCTTTACCGTAGAGCTGACCACCCCTGCCTGCCCGATGAAAGAAATGATCGAAAAGGCTTGCGTGAATGCCGTAAGGATGATGGTGAGCAAAGAAGCAGAGATCGATATTACGATGAGTGCCCGGGTGGTGTCCAACCGCAAAGACAGGAAGGACGTACTGCCGGGTGTGAAAAATATTATTGCAGTAGCCTCCGGTAAAGGAGGAGTGGGCAAATCTACCGTGTCTGTGAACCTGGCCCTGGGCCTGGCCGCGCAGGGCGCATCTGTAGGCCTGATGGATGCCGATATTTATGGTCCTTCCGTTCCCATTATGCTGGGTATCCGCGACGAAAGGCCCAAAATGACAGAAGTGAACGGCAAAGGCATGATTGTACCGATAGAGAAGTATGGCATCAAAACGATGTCTATCGGTTTGCTGATCGATGAGAAACAAGCCGTGATCTGGCGGGGACCTATGGCCAGCTCTGCCCTGAAGCAATTCGTAACCGATGTACTCTGGGGCGATCTGGACTACCTGATTATTGACTTACCACCCGGAACCGGTGATGTACACCTGACTATTGCACAGACGATTCCCGTTACCGGAGCTGTAATTGTATCCACACCGCAGGCAGTAGCTGCTGCCGATGCGCGCAAGGCAGTGATGATGTTCAAGCAGGAACATATCAAAATACCGGTATTGGGTGTAGTGGAAAATATGGCTTACTTCACACCGGAGGAGTTGCCGGAGAACAAATATTACCTGTTCGGCAAAGGTGGTGCAGCCCGCATGGCGGAGCAGTTTGAATTGCCTTTCCTCGGCGAAATTCCTCTGGTACAGGCTATTCGCGAAGGCGGCGATATAGGCATTCCCGCTGTCATTGATGAAGACTCACCTGCAAGAGATAAATTCCTGGAGCTGGCCAGTAATGTGGCACAAAATGTGTCGATCCGCAATGCGAACCTTGCCCCGACACAGGTACTGGAAATTAATTAGACTTATAAAAAACCTGTAAGGTCACAACCTTACAGGTTTAAATGAAAAATGGCCGGTAAACATTTTACCGGCCATTTTTCATTTAATAATTGATGCGCTTTACTTCTTCATAATCTTTGTGCGTGATGTCACTACGCCATCCTGCCTGATTTCAAGTATATACATACCTGCAGGTTGCTGGCTGGCATCCAGAGACACACTTGTTCCAGTGATGTTTTCTTTTGTTGCAACAAGCTGGCCGGTCAGGTTACTGAGTTGCAGGGTGGCATTTTCAAAGCTGCTTTCAGACATGACGGTAAAAATGCCAGTGCTAGGGTTGGGGTAGATGTGTATCGCGTCTGTGCGTTGGATGGACTGCACGGATGTAGGAGTGACCACTGTATCTTTTTTTACAGGTTTGTCTAAAACGCCTACAGCATACCAGGCCATCTGTACATTATAGGCCTGATCAGAGCTGTCACCGTAAGTCAGTTTCGTGTAAGCCAGGGATGCATTTGCTGCATCTTTGTAATTGCTGGTCGGTACCAGGTAACTGGTGAGGGTCATGTAGGCAATACGCGCAGCAGTATCGAAACCCATAGGTTTTACCTCATAGGGCTGTTTGTCAGATTCCCGGGAACCTTTACCTCCCTGCACCAGCAGATAGTACCAGTAATTTTGTACGCCACTGTTGATGTGTACGCCTCCGTTATCTAAGGTACCGGTGTAATAATAAAATCCTTTATAGAATTTGGGATGCTGAAACCCGTTGGGATTAGACATGTCGCGCATGGCCTTCTTGCCGGGGAGCATGATTTTGTCTCCTATTTTCCAGGAAAAAGAATCCGGTATCGCATAATATTCAATGCTTTTGCCAAAGATATCGGAGAAAGATTCATTCAGGGCTCCGGGCTCATTGCTATAATTGAGATCGGCTGTTTCCTGGGTAAGACCATGGGTCACTTCGTGCCCGGTAATGTCTATTGAAGTGAGCGGGTTCATACTGGTATCATCGCCGTCTCCGTAGATCATAAAGCTCCCGGTCCATGCGGCATTGGCGAATTTCTCCCCTGGCGTCATCTCGATGTGTGCTATGGCCATCAGTTCATGTCCGGCGCCATCGATGCTGTTTCTTCCGAATTTGAGATTGTAGAAATCGTGTGTTTTTTCCAGTCCCCATTGGATATCCGTTGCCACTTCGTCCAATTGAGGATTAAAGTTATCCCACACATTATCGTAGTCATAAAACTCCTCTGTGCTCAGGCCGGTACTGCCGCCAAATGATAAGAATCTTGATGTTGAAATGCTGGCGCCCCTGTCTGATTCGCGGAGAATGAAGCCAGAAGGGTCCACACTATCGCAGCGTATGGTCTGTACACCGCTGTACTTGGTGTAAGCTTTTCCGTTTACCTCTATATCCATCATCAGCTCTTTGGCGGACACGATGGTTCCTGCCTGGGCGTCAACATAGATGAGTTTATGGGCGAAAGGGGCAACAGTATGGATATCAAAGCTGTAAGCCAATGCAAAATGGTTGTCGCCTGCAACAACAATCTCCAGGCCGGCTTTGGGGTAGTAGCTGGCCTCCTGGTCTTTACGGGCATCTTTCAGCATTTTTTCATAAGCAGGGCTTTCCCAGGCAAAAGTTGCTTGCTGGAAATAAGATTTAGCTACCGAAAAAGCCTTTTCCTCACTGATGCTGATACCTGTTGTGGTCGACAGGGTAGGGAAATAAACGCCGTTGAACGAATGGGCATCCTTTCCCTTAAAGTGAAAATTGACCATAGAGCCTGCTACCGGGAATCCTTTATAATATTGCTTATAGCGGATGTGAGTATTGCCCGCGGGGTCTGTGCCCCGGTTGACTTCCCTGAGCTGGAAAGAAGCATCGGAACCGATATTCTTTTGTATCCAGTTTTCCAGGCCATTATCCGCAGGTCTGTTCCCTGCTGTAAAGGAAACAAATGAAGGCAAATGAGTCGATTCGTCTGTAGAAATGACATTAAATCCCGAAGAGGGTGCGCTGTTTTGCGCGGAGCCAATAGCCCAGGTTAATACTGCCGTGGACAGGCAAAGTAATTTTTTCATTAAGAAATGTATTTAGGATACTTTTAGAGGGTGTTTTTTGTATAACAAAATGCAAAATACCAATTAAAGTTAAATATTTCCGGAAATGAACGGTTTTAGTGGCGAAAAGAGTGAATGAAAGGGTAGTCTTTTCTGCCTCCTGGTACTTTTCTGTTTTTCCGGATTACCTATAGTAAAGGAGTCCGGGTAAAAGTAATGTGATGTGCTGCATTTGTCTTTTGCCGCCTTCTGCTAATACCGTATTTTTGCCGCCTATGCAACACACCTATCTGGATGGATTGAATGAGAGTCAGCGCAAGGCTGTAGAGCACATCAACGGCCCGCTGATGATCGTGGCAGGAGCAGGCAGCGGTAAAACAAAAGTATTAACCACCAGGATAGCCCACCTGATCAACAATGGGGTCGATTCTTTCAGGATACTGGCGCTTACCTTTACCAACAAGGCTGCTGCAGAGATGAAGGAGCGGATCGGTCATATACTCGGTAATTCCGAGGCGCGCAACCTGTTTATCGGCACCTTTCACTCAGTT
>DATJDO010000367.1:0-2793 GCA_035497375.1 Chitinophagaceae bacterium
GGCGCACAAAATGGCATGATGATGGTCACCTGCTCCGGTACAGCTGTGGTATTATCTTAGTACTTTTGCACACAAATTCAGATTCACTTTTTTCTTTCCAATCAAAAAACAATGCTCGCATGCTTAAACAAAAAATTCTGACCGCAGTATTTGCTGCACTATCCGTACCGGTTATGGCACAGAAGCCCTCCAACTTTTTTACATCGCGCCTGGCCAACGGCCTGGAAATACTGGTAGTAGAAGATAAAACAGTGCCACTGGTTACTGTTGAGATCACGACCAAAAACGGTTCCTATACAGAAAGCCCCGAATTCAACGGCCTGAGCCATTTGTACGAACACATGTTCTTCAAAGCCAACAAAGACTACCCGAGCCAGGAAGCTTATATGGCACGAGTACGTGAACTGGGTATTGTATTTAACGGTACAACATCAGAAGAGCGTGTCAACTATTTCTTCACCCTGCCAAAGACCAACCTGCAAAACGGCCTGAATTTTATGAATTCAGCAATCCGCCATCCGCTGTTCCTGGCTGAAGAAATGAAAAAGGAAAATGTAGTGGTAGACGGTGAATTCCAACGTAATGAATCAAATCCGTTTTTCCCGCTGCTGGATGCCATGAATCACTCGCTGTGGGGCGACCTGTACAGCCGCAAGAATGTGATCGGCGACCATGAGATCATCAACACCGCCACTCCGGCTAAGATGCAGGCCATCAAGGATAAATACTACTGGCCCAACAATTCTATGCTGATTGTATCGGGTGATGTAAACCACGACGAGGTGTTCGAAAAAGCTAAAGCCCTGTTTGCAGACTGGAAGGCTTCTGACTTTGATCCTTTTGTAAAATATCCTGTACCGGAATTTAAACCATTGGCCAAGGTGGATTATTTTATCACAGAATCCCCTATCGCACAGGTACCTATAGCAATGATGGCCTGGCATGGCCCCGACACAAGGAATGACCGTCCTGCAACCTATGCAGCAGATGTCTTTTCTTTTGTACTGTCTCAAAACTCCAGCAAATTCCAGAAAGAGCTGGTGGATAAAGGCCTTGCACTGCAAGCCGGCGTAAGCTACCAGACGCAGAAACATGTAGGACCGATACAGGTTTTCGTAGTACCTAACCCTTCCAAAGTTGCAGCCTGCATTGCGGCAGTAAAAGCACAAATCGAACAATTTGATGCTGCGGACTATATCACCGACGAGCAGATCGAAACGGCCAAACGCCAATTGGAGATACAAAATCTGCAACAGTTTGACGTCACCTCCCAGCTGTCGCACACACTGGCTTATTGGTGGTGCAGCGCCGACCTGGACTATATGTATAATTACGTGGACAACCTGAAAAAGGTAAGCCGTGCAGACATGCAGAACTATGTCCGTAAATACATCAAAGGAAAAAACTACAGCGCCGGTTTATTGCTGAACCCCAGCCAGAAAGAGCAACTTAAACCCGAAACGTTCTGGAAACCTTAGTTCAGTCCGCTTTATTCACTAAAAATATTCAATCAGAAAAATGAAAGTTAAAAATATCATCTCAACAGTAGCTATGGCAACAATGACTATGGCAGCACAAGCCCAAACGTCTGAAATGACCGTGAACGGGCTGAAGGTCATTTTCAAACCTTCCCCCAAACAAACTGTCAGCGCAGTTATGTTCTTTAAAGGCGGAACAGCCAACTATACTGAAAAACAACAGGGCATTGAAAGCCTGACCCTGGCTGCAACCACTGAGTGCGGAACAAAAAATCACTCTAAAGACAGCTTTAAAGACATTGCCGATAAATATGGCATTTCCCTTGGAGGTTCCTCTTCCTATGATTATGGCTACATCAATATGAGTTGTGTAAAGCCATATCTGAAAGAAGGTTGGGAATTGTTTGCAGAAGCGGTAAACAACCCGGTTTTTGAGGAAAAAGAACTGGGCCTGCTGCAACAAAAACTGGAAGCCAACCTGAAACAGGAAGAAGGCGATCCTGACAGCAAATTAAGCGACATGTCCATGAGCAGCACGTTTAAAGGCACACGTTATGCATACAAACCCAGTGGTACCCCTGCGTCTATCGCCGCGTTCAAGCGTGCAGAGGTAGCTGCGTATTACAAAAACCTGCAAAATAAAGAAAACATGTTGCTGGTAGTAGTCGGCAACATGTCCGCAACAGAGCTGAAAACAATGGTAGAAAAAGCGTTTGCAACTTTACCATCTGCTGCTAAGAAATCCGTGCTTACGGCACAGGACTTCAAGGTTACCGCCAACACGACTACTATCGAAAACAGGGAACTGGCAACAAACTACATCATGGGGCTGATGGGCGCACCCAAAGTTACCGATGCAAAATTCAACGCTTACCGCCTGGCCTTCGACATCCTCAGCGACAAACTATTTGAGGAAGTACGTACCAAACGCAACCTGTCTTATGCACCGTCTGCATTTGCCAGCGGAGGCATGCAGCCTTACTCCGGCATCTATGTAACGACTACCAAACCCAAAGAAGCAGTAACGGTAATGGTAGATGAGATCAAACGCTTGAGGAATGGCGGCTTTACTGCAGTGGAACTGCGCGACGCCAAAAGCCAATTCGCCACTTCATACTTTATGAAAAACGAATCGAACGGCTCTATAGCAATGGCCCTGGGTGTTGCTGAAATCCGCAGCAGCTGGAAAAACGAAGAAGCATTCCTGGAAAGGATCAATGCTGTAACATTACCCGAAATGCAAAGCACTTTTAGCGAGTATACTGACGGTATCTGCTGGAGCTACCTGAGTGTGGAAGCACAGGCAGACAAAGAG
>DATJDO010000368.1:0-5269 GCA_035497375.1 Chitinophagaceae bacterium
CAGGTAATATCCATAAGCCATATTCGCATTGCTGATACCGGAGTAGAAACTATTGTAATTGAGCGACAATTGATTGTGCAGTTCCGGCCGCATCAGTGCAGGATTCTGCATGGCCAGGGAAATATCGCTGGCAGGGTGCGCTACGTTCATTCCTCCCAGAGCCGTAACATGGGGAGAATTCGGCAGGCGCAGGTATTCAAAGGCAAACTGTGCCCCATTCACTTGTGCCTTTGCACCAAGACACAAAAGCACAAGTGTTATTGAAAGAGATAATTTTCTACAATTCATAGAGTTAGAAACGCTGACAAGAGGGCAAATATTGTTTCCCAGGCCTGTTATTGACCATTCAGACGGTTCAGGTCCTCAATCAACAGATGGCTGACACCTGTATTGGAGAAGCCCCCGTCGTGGAACAGGTTCTGCATGGTCACCATACGGGTATAATCACTGAACAGGGAAATACAATATTGCGCACACTGGTCTGCATCGGCATTACCCAAGGGCGACAATTTTTCTGCATAATCGATAAACGCGTTAAAGCCAGATACGCCGCTACCTGCCGTCGTAACGGTTGGTGACTGGGAAATGGTATTCACACGCACTTTTTTGGCAAAACCATACTGGTAGCCAAAGCTGCGGGCGATGCTTTCCAGTACAGATTTGGCATCGGCCATATCGTTGTAACCCGGGAAGGTCCTTTGTGCTGCGATGTAGGAAAGTGCCACTACAGAACCCCATTCGTTGATGGCATCCAGTTTTTTGGCGGTTTGCAGCACTTTATGGAAAGAAAGGGCCGAGATATCCAGTGTTTTCAGGAAGTTGTCGTAATTGGTATCGTCGTAAGGGATGGATTTGCGCACATTGGGCGACATACCGATGGAATGCAGGATAAAGTCAAATTTTCCGCCCACGGCTTCCATACCTTTTGTCATCAGGTTTTCAAGGTCGGCCACGGAAGTCGCGTCGGCAGCAATCACCGGGGCATTGTTGCACTGTGCCGCCAGTTCATTGATCTTGCCCATACGCAAAGCGATGGGGGCATTGGTCAATACGATCTGTGCGCCTTCGGCTACTGAGTTCAGGGCTACTTTCCAGGCAATAGAACGCTCGTCCAGCGCGCCAAATATGATTCCTTTCTTTCCTTGTAGTAATTGATGTGCCATTGATTGTGTTTGGTTTAGTTTTCGGAGCGTAAAAGTAAGGATGATTTAGGAACTTGACTGCGCAAATCACTATTTCCATGCTGACTGCCCCGCCGCAACCTGTAGCTTTTAATATTGAAATAAATTTTATTGTTAATTTACTATAGCATACATTTTTTGTTGACAAATAAAGTATAGATGGATATTTATCTTGACATTTTAAAATAGCGACCATACGTTCGCACTCTCCTTACACCAATGCTCATATGTTTTACAAATAAGCATCCTTTTCGCGTCTTTATAGCCGGATGCCAGCTTTTTTGGAATAGGGGTGTACGGATACAATACCGTGTACAAGATCAGGAATACCGGAGCTTACAACAAAGTGCTCTACGGACCTACGTACTATCGGCATGGGCATCGAAACACCACTAAAGCCCAACTGGTCCGGCTATTGGTCTTTTGCACTCCTGATACCCATCAGGAGCACTGAAGCACTGAATTACAGGGATTATCTACAATTCAGCACTTTCATTACAATAGAACAAGACCTGCTTCCGGTGGCTTTTTCAATCGGTTACCGGTTTGCGGCGCAAAGAACAGGAACAGCCCGGCCCAGGGTATTAAAATAAAGTTCATAAAGGCATTTTTTTTTATTTAACGTATTTGTAGTTTAATAATCGTACCTTTGCGCCCTAATTTCAAGTTCTTAACATAATGAATTTATTCTCTGACTTCCCAATGCGGGAAGAACTGACACGTGCAGTAACGGAAATGGGCTTCGAGTCTCCTACGCCCATCCAACAAAAAGTAATTCCCATACTTTTATCCCAACCTTCTGATATCATTGGCCTCGCTCAAACGGGCACCGGTAAAACAGCAGCTTTCGGACTTCCCCTATTGCACTACATCGATACAAGCGTAAAGCATGTACAAGCATTAGTTTTAAGCCCGACGCGCGAACTATGTATGCAAATTCAAAACGAGTTTGCCAAATACGGACAATACATCGACGGATTCCAATCCGTAGCGGTGTACGGAGGTGTGCCTATTAGCGGACAAATCCGCGACATCAGGTCTAAGCCTCAGGTGATCGTAGCTACTCCAGGCCGCCTGATGGACCTGCTGGAGCGCAAAGCATTGAACCTCGATGAGGTGAAGTTTGTCGTACTGGATGAGGCGGATGAAATGCTGAACATGGGCTTCCGTGAAGACATTGACATCATCCTGAAAACGACTCCTGCACGCGAACACACCTGGTTGTTCTCCGCTACTATGAGCAATGAAGTACGCGGCATCGCGAAGCGCTTTATGAAAGAGTGGCAGGAACTTTCCGTTACTGTAGCCAATTCTACAAACGAAAACATCGACCACCAGTATTATGTAACCAATCATCACAACCGTTTCGAAACCCTGCAACGCTTATTGGATTTTGCACCCGGCATCTACGGTATTATCTTTACCCGTACCAAAAATGATTGCCAGGAAATCGCTGAAAAGCTGATGAAACAAGGCTATCATGTGAGCCCGCTGCATGGCGACATGGACCAGAAAATGCGCAGCAAAGTCATGGACCGCTTCAAAAGCAGGCAATTGCAGGCTATCGTTGCGACCGATGTTGCGGCACGCGGTATCGATGTAAACGACATCACACACGTCATCAACTATGAACTGCCCGATGATCCTGAGGTGTACACGCACCGTAGCGGACGTACGGCCCGTGCCGGCAAATCCGGCATCTGTATGTCTATCGTCACGCCACGGGAAATCTCCAATATCCGCAACATTGAGCGTATTGTGAAACAACGCTTCAATAAAACGGACATTCCTGACGGCGGAGATGTGGTGCGCAAAAAACTGTTCTTCTTCTTAGACCAGATCGCTACAGTAGAACCCAAAGCTGATTTTGCCGAAACCTACCAGGACCTGATTCATGAGCGCTTTGACGAAATCGGCAAAGACGAACTGATCCGTCGCCTGATCTGGCTGCAGCTGAAAGACACGATGGAAAACTACAGCGAAAGCAGTGACCTGAATGCAGGCTTTGGTGCCGGCAAAGAGCGCGGAAGTGCACAGGCCGGAACGGGTTGGAAACGTTTCTTCATCAACCTGGGTGAAAAAGATGGTCTGAACACCGAAAAACTGATCAACTTCATCCACGAAAGCACCGATGTAGAGAAAAACATGATCGAGCGCGTAACCGTGCGCGACATGAGCAGCTTCTTCAACGTACGTGCAGAAGCAGCAGACTTTATCCAGACTTCATTGTCCAGCAAAAAGTACCAATCCCGCAAAGTGCGGGTAGAAGATGCCGAACAAAGCCGTGGTGGACGTCCCGGTGGCGGAAGCGGCGGCGGATACCGTGGCGGAAGCCCTGCTTACGGTGGACGCAGTGGCGGGCGTAGTGGAGAATCACGCACTTATGGTGGCGGTGGACGCAGCAACGACAACACACGCCGTTACAGTGAAAAACCGGAATTCAAACGCAAAGACGCTACAGAAAAGGGCGGATACTTCAAATACAAGAAGTAATACTCAGCCTTCCAGATACACAAACGCCTGCTCCATCATACGAGCAGGCGTTTTTTATAGTAAACCGTTAAGAACTTAAGGGGAATTAGTACAACAAACCAAAACGAGCAACTTTACTCAAACAATTCTTCAATGCTGAGCGGGCGCTGCTCTTCCAGCCATTGAAAACGGCTCAGCTTCATCGATTCGATGTTCATTTTACTGAAAGGAGTCATGGTGGTTTTTACCTCCTGCTCCAGCAAGAGCTTTTCAATTTCCCCCTGGGCAAAGAAAACTGTCAACCGCTCGCTTTTCGACTGGCTACCGCCAATGAAGGCGCCGCTTTCGTCAGTGGGGTAATAAATGCTTTCGGCCTCCGGCTTTACAATGGCATGGTCCAGCTCTTCATTGACCATATAAGCGATGAGGGTACGCCCCTGCACCTGGCTGAACAGCCCGGCCTTTTCCGGCCCGGTGCGCGATACAATCAGTGCTTCGTTGGGCACAACAACTTTATCTACTTTACCATCTTTCAGGAAGGCGATCACTGTATCGCCGGTGATCTGGCTTTTCCGGCTCCACAAAACAGGTGTTTTCATCATCAGGATCACAGAATCTCTACCATTAAACGACACACTGTCGCATTTTCCCTGCAGGGAATCTGAAAACATTTTTACATGATGAAAGCCCGAATAGTAGCGGGGGCTTGTTGTATCCGGCACCAGCATCACACTATCCCGCAGTACAGCGACTGTATCTGCAGGTTGGTCGATCTTTCTAAGCTGCTTCCTGGAAGTTTTTACAAGCGTTTTGCCTACAGCCGGCCTGACTTTCTCTTTCTTCATCACCAGGTGTGCGCCATAGAAAGTATCGGCCCGGGTAAACAGGCTGTCATTCCCCTGTACCCGTTTCATCACCGGTTTGTCTACAGCGAGTATGGTCTTTGCCTTATCGTTGTAATAAGTTTTGCCGCAGTACAACGTTGCATGCTGGGCTGTATCGATGACGATAACATTGCCCGCAGCATCGCCCAGACCGGTTTGCTTATTGTAATTGAGGGTATCGCCTTCTATATACTGCTGTTCGTTCAGCACGGAAGAACGGGAGTTGAAATGTGCCACCTGGTTTTTTGAATCATAATTTCCGGAAGCGGTACGCAGCACAGAATTTTCGTTGGTCACAACCGAGCTGTCGAAAAAGCGCATCAGCTTGGTTTCCGTATTATAGCCCAGGTCTTTGCTTTCAATGTTGTATGCAGTATCCGTCACAAACACTTCATCTGTAAAACGGGACTCTTTCAGGGCTGCATTATAAGTGCCCAGGGTGCTGGATACCGTAGTGCTGCCCGATTGCAGGGTTCCGCCCTGGTAATAATTGCCGATCTTGGTGGTCAAAAAATAATCCAGTTCTTCTGTCCATAAATTATCTGAACCATTGGTCAGGGATACATCGCCCCGCATATAGGCTTTTTTGGTATTGCCCTGGTAATTCAGGTAATCACTCATAGCCGTAGTACCATTTTCCTGTACAATTTTCACATTGCCATATGCAGTAAGATTATTGCGCTCCTGATCCAGCAAAGCCGTATCGCAGAACAACAGGTCGGTACCGTGCCG
>DATJDO010000369.1:0-1653 GCA_035497375.1 Chitinophagaceae bacterium
TGCCAACGCACTAAACGAAGTAGTGGTCAGAGACAGGAAGGTGACCGGCACGAACGCCGCCCTGATACAGGAGATCAGGGAAGCCCAGTCCATAGTAAGTGGTGTGTCCAGAGAGCAGATCGCCCGCAGCCAGGACAGGGATGCTGCAGAAGTGGTGCGGCGTATACCGGGTGTGAGCGTGATGCAGAACAGGTTTATTGTTGTGCGCGGGCTGCCTCAGCGCTATAATGCCGTAATGTTGAACAATGCCATTGCCCCGAGCTTCGAAGCAGACAGCCGGAGCTTCTCCTTCGACATCCTGCCCAGCAACATGATAGACAGGGTAATGGTGTATAAAACGGCTGTACCGGAACTCCCAGGAGACTTTTCAGGTGGGGTAGTGAAAGTGTATACAACCGGCATGCCGGCAAAGAATAGTTTTAATGTCACCTACCAGGCTTCTGTAAGGCCGAACACAACGTTTAAAAGCTTTGAGCAACAGCCACAGGGCAAACTGGCCTGGTTGGGCTATGATGACGGTACCTATACTATGCCTAAAGATGTGCCGGGCGCAATCGGAATAGGAGACCGCAAAGCAGTAACGCCTATGTTCAATAGCAATTGGGATGCGGTGAAAAGGACAGCTCCTGTAGACCATCGCTTCGGACTGGATTTTTCCCGCAAAATGAATCTTTCCCATGCCGTAAAACTGGGTGTTATCGGAGGCGTTAACTATTCAAATACCTACCAGTACCTGGTCGCATCCAGAAATGTAGGAATATATGATACCGCGCAAAAAAGCTACCAGGGCGCGTATAATTTTTCCGACCAGGTCTATACCAATATGGTACGCACGAATGGCCTGCTCAATGTATCGCTGGATATAGCGGGTAAAAACCGCATTGACTTCAAGAACTTTTATACCCATACCGGTGAATATGAATATACCGACAGGAATGGTATTGCCGGCCCGCTGGCAGGAGATGGTACCGGCTTATTTCCCGGCCAGTTTATCCACCAGACAGTGCTGACCAACGCTTTCAGGGATATTTTCAGCAGCCAGCTTAATGGGAGCCATGACATGTTTACCCATACCAAAGTAAACTGGTTGCTCGCATACACCAAGAGCAATTATAATGATCCTGACCAGCGCAGAAGGACCCGGCTTGCCGATACAATGGCCAATGAACAGGGTGGTGTGAACTGGAGCGAAGAAGCGTACAGCAATAATGCGGTAAGCCAGATCTACTGGGGGCGGATGTACTACAAGCTGCCGGAAGAAACCAAAACCCTGGGGCTGGATATCGAACATCAGTTTGTCCTCAATTCGTTCAGGCCTACCCTGAAAGTGGGGTTGTACCTGGAGCGCAAAGCCAGGAACTTTGAACTGCGTGCGCTGGGTTTGCTCACAGATCCTTACGATGACAATGGAAAAGTGATCAATGATAATGATATACTGATCGGGGAAAGGTCATCCCCATTTAATATTTACAGTGCTACCAATGATTTAAATGCAGGGTATGCAGCGGTGAGCATTCCTTTTTTAAAACGGTTTAAATTTTATGGTGGTGTACGGGTAGAAGACAACCGCCAGCAGCTGCACAGTTTTCACTGGATCACCTCCGGCCCTGCTGCAGGCCAGGTGCATATAGATAATCACGTTGTCAGTCCATT
>DATJDO010000370.1:0-9868 GCA_035497375.1 Chitinophagaceae bacterium
CTTGATGTTCAGCAATTCTTCAATCGTGTCGCGCGTGGTGCCGGCAATATCGCTGACGATGGCGCGGTCCTCATTCAGCAAGGCATTCAGCAAAGTGCTCTTACCCGCATTCGGTTTACCGATAATGGCCACACTGACCCCGTTTTTGATCGCATTGCCCAAGCTGAACGATTGGATCAGCTGCTGCGTAGCCGATGCGATACGGGCAATCAATGCTGCCAGTTCCGTACGGTCAGCAAAAGCCACGTCCTCCTGCGAAAAATCCAGCTCCAGTTCGATGAGCGCTGCAAACTGGATCAGTTGCTCCCGCAGTACTTTCAGGTCTGTCGAAAAACCTCCTTTCAGTTGCCGCAGCGCCGTTTGCTGTGCCGCTGCACTATCTGCGGCGATCAGGTCGGCTACCGCCTCTGCCTGTGCCAGGTCCATTTTACCATTCAGGAAAGCACGCTGTGTAAACTCTCCCGGCAGGGCCATACGGGCGCCGGCCGCTACACAGAGCCGTACAATCTGTTCCAGTACAAAAGGTGAACCATGTCCGCTGAACTCTACCGTATCCTCGCCGGTATAGCTTTTGGGACCTTTATACAGGCCTGCTACTACCTCGTCGACGGTTTGCTCCGCTACCGAGCCTTTACCGGCTACAACATGGCCAAAATGAAGCGTATGACTCAGCTGGGCGGAAAGATCCTTTCCACGGAATACGGCATTGGCCACAGCAAAGGATTCCGTGCCGCTGAGGCGTACGATGCCGATGGCGCCCATACCGGGAGCGGTGGCAATGGCTACGATAGTATCGCTGGGATGCATAAATCAGAATTGGAGCGCAAAGGTACAATCTGCAGTAATGCATGTGGCCATATACCAGCTATGAGGCACAAAAAAGGGGGTGTACAGCCTCCCCCTTTTACACCAGAAGCATACAGCAATAAAAGCAATACAAAAGCCTGTTTTTCTCCTTAAAAAGCTCATAAAATGCTCATATACAGGCAGGGGCACGCGAAGGGTGATTTTATCCCGCCTTTAGGGCTTTTATGATTTCATTGGCGATCCCCGCCTGGTTATGGGGGTAGTTTTATAGTACGGAACGGCGCTGTTTTTCTTCTTTTTTCCGGATAAAACAGGAAAAACAAAGCCGGGAATACGCACTCTTTTTAAACCATTTAAATCAAAACGTATGAAAAATCTGCTCTTCGGCCTGGGCTGTATGCTGGCCTTACTGACTATCTCCTGTAATAAAAAAGATGAACCTTCTGTGCCTGCCAAAAAAAATGCTGCGGTAACAGTACGCCTGACCGACGGGCCTGCTGCTTATGAAGCGGTAAATATAGATGTACGGCAGGTGGAAATACAGCACGAAACACAGGGCACCATTATCCTTACACCGGTGCAGGCCGGCGTCTATAACCTGCTGGATTTCCGGAATGGGGTCGACATGTTACTGTGCCAGGCGGATATACCACCCGGAAAGATATCACAGATCAGGTTGATCCTGGGCAACAACAATTCTGTAAAAATCAAAGGCGTGAGCTACCCCCTGGAAACACCCTCTGCGGAACAAAGCGGCCTGAAGCTGAACCTGCAGCATGAGCTGGAAGCCAATATGGCCTATACCCTCTGGATAGACATGGATGCGGCAAAATCAATTGTAAAGACCGGCAGCGGCAAATACCAGCTGAAGCCCACAGGGCATGCCTATACAGCACATACGGACGGCCGTATCAAAGGTTCTGTAATTCCACTGCAACCCGGCACCATGGTCTATGCGATCAATGGCACGGACACCTACAGCGCCATTCCTTCATCGGCGGGTTTCTTTATGTTTTGCGGATTGCCTGAAGGAAAGTATAAAATCCGCGTAGAAGCAGATTTTGCTACCGCTATCGAAGAAAAAGATGTATTAGTACGCTTTGGCGCGGTAACAGACCTGGGTATTTTGTCCCTGCTGCCCTGATGACACCCCGCAGGATCTTATTCCGCGGGTAACTCATGCACCCGGTCTGTCATGATATGCTCCAGGGTCCAGGAGGGCGTGGCAGACAGGTGCATCGTATCGGTACAGGTTGCAGCTCCGCATACAGAACAATTCTGCCTGTCTGAAGCGTCGACATGGATGAAGCATTCAACCTTACGCTTGAATTTGCGGCTGACACTGGCTTCCATTGCGCGGGTTTCTGCACCGGCAGCTTCTACCGTAAAATACCAGGGCAGGGTCAGGTGTGCATCGATGTGCAGTACATCCCCGTATTGGATCGCACGCAGGTTGTGCAGGTCCAGCCAACTGGGCCGGCGCTCCTGGTTCAGGGTATCCAGCACCTCGTTCAGCAACGCTTCATCGGCCTCGTCCATGATGCCGGATAAGGACTTGCGCAATACCCGGTAGCCGGTAACGATAATGACCACGCCGAATACCAGGGCCAGCAACTGATCGATCCATTGCAGGCCGGTAAGCCGTACGATCAGCAATCCTGCAACAATGGCAAAGGTGGAATATGCATCAGATTTCAGGTGTGTGGCCGCTGCCTCTACAGCAATACTGTGGTTGCGGCGGGCAATGCGCAGGGCAAATACCCCGAAGCCAAAATTCAGCACTCCGGTAATGCCGGTCAGCAGCATACCTGTATCGAGTGAGTGCAACGGTACCGGATGAAAATACACATAAATGACCTGGTAAATGATCATCAGGCCGGCGATGAGGATCAGGGCGCCCTCAACTGCAGCGGATACAAATTCGGCTTTACCATGTCCGTATGGGTGATTCATGTCACGCGGGCGTGCGGCCAGCGATACGCTGAACAAACCGATAAAGCCAGTGATGACGTTGACCGTGCTCTCCAGCGCATCGGTAAGAATAGCAACTGAGTGTGTCAGGTACCAGGCCCACAATTTCCCGACGAAAAGGACTACGGAAAAAATGGCGATCAGCCTTTGAATACGGATGGTCTGGTTCATGAAGCAAAAGACAAAAATAGGCGGAAACAGTCACTACATTGTCAGCTTAATGAAAAGATCACACCACCACAGGATTTTTGATTGGCGAAAGACAGCGATCCGCAGCTGCAGTGTACAGGCTACTGGTTTAAACTGGCTGGTTCTTCTGCACCGGCCTCATCCTCCTTTTCTTCCAGTGGGTCGGAGTTTTCCTTACCCACCTTTACTTTGGGGTTATCTGAGGTACCGCTTACCGTCATCGGAATACCGATAATACCCAGGGGGGGCAGGCCCAGGCGCATCTTAAACTTCAGGTTGTGGTCGAAATCGCTTTGCCCTTCTACACGCAGGCGGAAACCGGCCATTTTGATCTTTACCTTTTCGAGGCTGATGATGTTGTTTTTGATGGTCGTTTTCAGGTCTACATTTTTCACATCAGGGTCCTTCAGCCCTTCCCGGCCACTTTCCCGGCTGGCATTGTTCAGCAGTTTAAACCCTTTGAACTGCACATTACGCACAGAGAGCACACCACCGCCTTCAAGCGAGGGATAGACCGGTCCCATACTGCTGTCAAGGCGGCCTTTGATTTTATAATCCAGCGAGATAATACCCTGCGCCGAAGCAGCGGCAGGCGCCATGTCGTGGAATAGTTTTACTTCTTTATAGGCACGGCGCACATCAAAGTCCTTCGCGACGATGGCAAAATCAAACAAGGCTTTTTTCGTCTGCACATTTTTATACAGCGCATCCATGGTTATCGTAGTACCGATCATGCTGAAGCCGGTCTGTTTCAGACGGAGTTGCGCACTGTCGATGGCCAGTTGCCCGGCAAAGTCCTGTAAGTGCAGCCCATCGTAATCGATACGTTTGACTTTGGCCTGTATGCTCACAGCCAGGTTGGCCGGGATCACAATGACGCCCGAAGTATCAGGGATGCTAGTGTCGGCCACAGCAGTGCTGTTGGGGATGAATTGATCTACCAGCAGATAGTTGGACTGCAGGGTAAAACTACCTTTCAGCTTTTCTTTATCACTGAGCGCGTAATTGATGACATTCAGCAGGTAGCCGTTCAGCTGTATATCAGAGCGTCCATACTTTGCCCTGAAGCGCTCGAACCAGAATTTATCATTGCGAAAACGGAACAAACCCTCCTGCAGCAGGAAAGGCAGGGGCAGGTATACGGAATGTTTTACCAGGATGTCACGCAGGGCCAGGCTACCCTCGTTGTGCAGGCGGCTGTACCTCCCTTTCATCGCGTCGCTCTGGGTACCCGACAGGTTCAGGTCTACTTTGGCGTAGCCGCTCACGTCCAGGTCCTTTTGCGAAAAAACGGAATAGATACGGGCCAGGTCCAGCTCCCCTTTGGCCAGCAATTTGTACCGCACATCAGCCATATTGGCCAGCTGCAGGTCCAGCATAAAAGGTTTGCCTTCAAACTCAAAACTCAATGGAGAGACAGACACAGCCAGGTCCCTGGCCGTACCACTGGGATCGCTGATCGATACGGCAGCCTGTATGTTGCTGACCGGGCGCGGATAATACTTCGTCTGCACAGACCCGTTTTTCAGATCCAGGTCCAGTTTTATGACCGGGAATTGCTTCCTTTCCGGCACATAATTGCCTTTGGCCGTCACATCCAGTACCATCAGACCCGCCAGCGACAGGCTATCCATCGGGATAAAACTTTTCAGCTCAGCAAGATTTACTTTGGAGTGAAAATCAGCGTCCAGGGGAAAATCAACCAGGTTGTCTACCCATACCCTACCCTGTACAAAATTGTTCAGGGCTGTTGCTTTCAGGCCATCAATATGCACTTTGCTGTGCCGGTAATTGCCATCCGAACAGGCCGCCTCTATTGTAAAATTGATATTGCTGATGCCCTGCGGCAATTGCGCCATTTTGAAATAGCCGTTGCTCATCAATGCCTTTGCGGTAAAGCCCGGCACTTCATCGATAACGCTTTGCCCTGCCTTATCCGTATGGGCTTTATAGCGCCCTGCTACGGTCACATCCAGCCCGAAACGGCCTTTGAAGTCTGCGGCATTATAGCCAATGGCGTGCTGCAGTTTATCCAGGTCCATGTCCATTTTCAGCTGTGCCCTGATGTGCGGGCTGTCCAGGCCCAGGGTATGCACCCTGGCATCAAAATAATCCTTGTCCATGTGAAAGGCAAAGGTGTCGATATCGATGCGCAGGCTGTCCGTATTCAGCGCCGGCAATACCGTCTTCAAGCGGAACTGCAGGCCGGAAGCAGGGGCATTGTTATGATACGCCACAAAGCCATCGCGGATGTTCATATTAAAACGCACATCGGGCTTCAGGTTTTGAGAAGCGATATAATCCCCTTTCAGGGTAAACAACAGGTCTGCATCCCCTTTTACTTCGGTTTGCTTCAACCAGTCCAGGTATTTGGGCGGCAGGGCCGTTATGAGCGAGTAGAGTTTGATATTGTCTGCACCGGCCTTGAGGTCTAGCGAATACCCGTTGCTGAGGAATTTAAAATCACCGGAAAAGTCCAGTTTCAGCTTGTTAATGTTCAGGTCATTTTGCCGGAACAGCAAGACCAGCGATTGCGTATTGACCTGTGTGAGCAATTTTGCTTTTACTTCCTTGTCGCGCAGGTAGTCTTCCCCGTCAAAACCGAAGTCGAGGGCTTTGATATGCAGCTCACTGCTCAGGTCGAAGATCGCATTGCTGAGGTCGCCTTTGCCTTTGTAATTGAATCCGTCTGCATTGATGAACATCGGAATCGAACGGTCATGGTATACCAGGTGGCAATTACTGATCTGGATCTTCTGGATCTTCAGGCTGGCACTGCCCGAGTCGCTGACCTGCTCCTGCTGTTTTTCGTTTTTTGTTTTCAGGATATTGTAGTTCGCATTACCCAGGCTGTCGACCTGTACGTTCAGCAAGGCATCATCCAGGTAGACCTCATCAATCTTTACCGTTTGCTCAAAAAACACACTGCGCAGGTTCACACCGAAAGCGATTTCATTTGCGGCAATCAATGTATCATCCGGATACGGCACCGATCCTTTCAGTGAAAAGTCCTGCAGGGTCAGGGTCAGCGAAGGGAAATGATCGTAAAAGGACAGGTTGATCTTTGAAAAATTGATCCTGCCGTTGATGTTGTTATTCGTCCACACCTTTACCCCGTTGGCGATAGTCTTGGGAAACAGGTACGGCAATACCAGCAGCAACAGCAGCAGGCTTCCGACTGTAATGCCGGTATATTTCAGACTTTTCAGGAGTATTTTGCGGGCTTTTTTCACGCGGGAGTTTTGATGCTATGAAAGGATACCGGGGCTTTGCTGGCGCAGCAGGTATTTTCCCATCACATCAAATTCTACATTCACTACCGTGCCGGCTTCTATCCCGGAGAAATTAGTATGCTCGTACGTATAAGGGATAACCGTTACCGTCAGTTCGTCGGCGCCCACATTGAAGGCGGTAAGGCTGACGCCGTTCAGACAAACAGACCCTTTTTCAATCACGAGGGCGGCAAACTGTGCCGGGAAACGGAACCGGAACAACCAGCTGCCTTCCAGGGTTTGCTTTTCGATACAGGTAGCAGTGGCGTCTACATGTCCCTGCACCAGGTGCCCGTCGAGTCGGTCGCCCAGGCGAAGTGAACGTTCGAGGTTCACATCATCACCTTTCTTCCAGCTGTCCAGGTTTGTTTTCTGCAGGGTTTCCTCCACAGCAGTGACGCGGTATTGGTCGCCTCTGAGCTCTACTACGGTAAGGCATACACCATTGTGGGCCACAGACTGGTCGATCTTCAGCTCGCCACTGATGTCGCTCTGCATCCAGAACTCTGTATTGGAGCCATTCTTGATCATATCGGCCACACAGGCCTTTGCTTCTATAATTCCTGTAAACATGCTTTATTTTTTATAGGCACGGCCCCTGTGCGTGGTGATACCGGTATCGCTCACTACCGTAAACTCGAGGTAGATAGAACTGTCTGCCGGGCGATACTCCATTGTACCGCTGAGTGTATCCAGGCTGCGGCACATCAGCTGCTTTCCGGGTGCAATGACACTGTCTGAAATGGCTCTGTAGTAACGATTTGTTGAAAAAGCCAGTTGCTGGCCACCGCTACAGAAATTGTTAACGTACACTTGTGTATCGTTCCGGCTGCTGACATTGAAATTGACCAGGGGGAACAGCGTGGCCGTATCAACATCCGGGTAAAAAACAGAATCGACAAAGGCGTACTCCCCGACGTAGGGGCCGGAAGGGAATATACACACAGAATTATCTTCTATACCGGGAAAATTGTGGTTGTAGTTAATGGCTACCGGGACATTACAGTACCTTTTGGTCAGGTCTATTGGTGGAGGAGTTTTATCTTCCCATTTCTGGCATCCTGCCAGCAGGGCCACGCAAAGCCATGCAGAGAGGCGATTAATAATGCTGCGATAGTTCATGAAGATAAAACGCCGTTAACCCTGCAAAAGTATTAAATAAAAAAATTGGGCAGAAGAAAATATTACTGTACTTTTGCGTCTCTTAAAAAAAATTCTACCAAAAGGAGGTATATTCATTTTATGCTGATCATCGATTCAAAAGACTGCGAAAACATAGACAAAGCGCTGAAAAAATACAAGAAGAAATTCGAGAAATCCCGTACTCTTGTTCAGCTGCGCAGACGCCAGGCTTTTACAAAACCATCTGTAAAACGCCGTACGGAAGTACTGAAAGCGATCTATGTGCAACAAATGACTAACGGCGACCTGGACTAAGCTCCTGCTCCCTTAAGTTGCTTTTGCACGCTTAAAAAAAATAGTTTCAAAACCGATACCACTTAGCTTATATTTGTGGTATCGGTTTTCTTATGCTGGTACCTTTCGATCAATATTTCAAAGAGTATACTCACTTCTTACGTTTTGAAAAACGCTATTCCCAGCATACGGTCAATGCCTACCTGGCTGATCTGAGCCAATTCCGGGATTATTTAAAAGATTCCTACACCGATATTTCCCTGGCGGACATTACCCATTTACAGCTGCGCAGCTGGCTGGCCGACCTCCGCGAAAAAGATAATCTAGCCCCCCGCAGCCTGAACCGGAAAATCTCCAGTGTCAACGGCTATTTCAAATACCTGATGCGCAACGGGTTTGCGGCTAAAAACCCCTGTGCCGTGCTGCACAGTGTACGCCTGCCTGAGCGGGTACCTGTATTCCTGAAGACATCAGAAACCGAACAACTGTTGGAAGAAACCTCTTTCGGAGAGGGCTTTGCCGCTGCTACAGACAGGCTGATCCTGGAGCTGCTGTACATCAGCGGCATGCGCCGGGCAGAGCTTATAAGCCTGCGTGAGGAAGATATAGAATGGAGCCTGCGGCAACTGCGCATACTGGGCAAAGGCAACAAAGAACGCCTGTTGCCGGTGAGCGGGGTTTTCCTGGATACACTCCGGGATTATATAGCCCTGAAAAAGGCAGAGGGACTGGACGCATCCCCGCACCTGCTGGTACTGGCCTCGGGTAAAATGCTGTACGAAAAGTATGTATACCACACCGTTAAGCGCCACCTCGCTATGGTCACCACGCTGAAAAAGAAAAGTCCGCATGTACTGCGCCATACTTTTGCCACCCATTTATTAAACAACGGAGCGAGCATACAGGCGATTAAAGAGCTTTTGGGGCACTCCAGTATTGCCGCTACCCAAGTTTATACTCACATTAACATCGAAGAACTCAAAAAAGTTCATAAATTGAATCATCCAAAAGGATGAAAAAGGAAGACATTTTTTTTAGTTAACCTCAAAAAAGTAAACAATGAATATTCAAATTCAAACCGTGCATTTTGATGCAGACACCAAGCTGGTAGACCATGTCAATAAACGTATCGAAAAGCTGAAAACTTTTCATGACAGCATAACTGATGTAGAGGTGTATCTGAAACTCGACAACGTAGTACACCAGGTAAAAGACAAGATCGCGGAAATAAAAGTACTGGTACCAAAACATACTTTTTTTGTCAAACACGAAAGCAAAGTATTTGAAGAGTCTTTTGACGGTGCATTTGACGCATTGGTCAGCCAGATCAAAAGGCGGAAAGAAAGGGGCAATACCGCATCCATCAACGAGTTGCAGGAACTGGCCTCCAGCAAAGCAGGAATAGAAATACTGGACGACGATCTGTAATCGTTTATCCAGTTCATTTATATAAAAATCCGGTTATAAAATAGCCGGATTTTTTTTTAACATTAGCTTGCATGACTGAACAGAAAGTATTACTTTCGTGATTATACTATATTCACATGAAGCATAATTGGACTAAAGTATTCTTATCCGCTGTCACAGTAACTACCCTCTTTTCAGCCTGTAAGCCTACTCCTGATACAGACACCCCCTTTCCTCCCAAAGTTTCCACTTCCGTATTTATCGGCAGCAAAAACGAATTTGTATATGCACTGGACCCCACAACGGGTACTAAAAAATGGGAATGTAACGTAAACGCCAATATCGAAGCTTCGCCAGTATTGTATAACGGCGTTTTGTTTGTCGGCAACAGCTCGCCTGTTTTGTTCAAGATCGACCCGAATACCGGTGCCAGGTCACAATCTAAAATAGGTTTTCCTGCGGGGATTGCGGCTACTCCGCTTGGAGACGAGCATTACATCTATATAGCCTCAGGCAAAAGAATTACCTGCATTGATATTGTTCCCGATACGGTAAGATGGGCGTTTGATGCAGATGACAACATCAATTCTACCCCTACCATCAAAGATACGCAGCTTGTGTTCGGTTGTGATGACGGAAAAGTCTACATGTTGGACAAAAGGAATAAAAATGTAATCTGGAAGACCGCAGCCTACAGCACACAATTCCGTTCTTCTCCGGTCATCGACCCTACTCCCGTATACTTTTCGAGCAGCGTACCGGTGACTATGGATACCGGCGCCGTTTACCTGGGCGCCCAGAATTTC
>DATJDO010000371.1:0-2406 GCA_035497375.1 Chitinophagaceae bacterium
GTAAACCCTCTTTCCTTCAGCAGCGTAACGGCTTTTACACTTCTGAGCCCATGGGAACAGCAAGTAACAATCAGCGCCTTTTTATCCAGGGGTATCGTATCGGCATGCAGCCGGCTAAGTGGTATGTTCACTGCCCCTTCGATATGGCCGCCCGCAAACTCACCGGGCGTACGCACATCCAGTATCAACGCCTTTTTGGTCAGCACCTGGTCCAGGTCTTTATCCAGCATTACAAAACGATACGTGCGGTAAGCAAGGTACAGCAGCAAAAGCCCTGCGGCTATGAACAACAGCGTTTTCACGATGGGATTTTTTTAAGGATCGTGCGGTCTATGTAGAAAGTACCGAAAGGCACTACGCAGGCCAGGAGGACCTTCCAGGTTGTACGGCGGAATTCCCATTGCTGTTCTATGCCCACACTGAGGGTGTTGAATACAAAGAGCAGGAAAAGCACACCATGTATTGGCCCCACCAGTTCGGACCCTGCAGGATTAGCCCAGATGTATTTCATCGGTACGGCCACCAGCAGGAGCACCAGCAGCGAAATGCCTTCCAGCAGGCCTACAATACGCAACCTGCCCACTTTTGTTTTGAATAGTTCTTTCATAATTATCTAAAATAAGGCCGCGCCGCCAATGGAGAAAACGGCCAGGGTATCGCACAAAAAATAATGAGCAAAGCAAAGGCAAACCAATTAAACATGGTCCGGAATTTTTTCCTGTCCTCCAGCCTGCGTTTGGCCAACGCAGAACCAACGGTGACCAGTACAATGGCCGTCAGCATCAGCAGGATATGCAGAATACTGAAGAAAAGAGTATCTGTACTGTGTACCGCCTCAATCCTGTTTTTCCAGAAATAATGTACTACCGGGCTTTTAGTATACAAGAGTATGCCCAATACCAGTTGCATGTGCGCAATTGTTGCCGTCCAGTGGCGGACCCGATTGTCTGTACTTGAAAATACACGATTCCGGGTGTAGCCACGGTAAGCGCGAAAAACAGCGTAGATAAGGCTAAGGAGTACAAGCCAGCGCAGCAAGGAATGATAAAAAGTAAGGGCCTGATACATCATGTTGCTTGCAAAAATAGAAAAACATACCGAATAGTATGTTTTTCTATAAAAATTTATTCCAAACCCTGCAGGTACTGTTTTAGTTCGTGTAAAAAAGCATAGTATACTTTTTTGTCTTTGTACAGTTTGCCCAGGTTGCGCACACCCCAGTAGCCGGAAATAACAAACGCCGACACCTGTTGCGGAACTACACCTGCATCAATCTTACCACTCTTTTGCCCTTGCACAATAGCGTCTTCCAAGGTATGTTTCCATAGTGCCGTTAGCTCTTCCAAAGCCTGGCTGAACTCATCATTCCAGGGTGCCATCTCCTGGGTCAGGTTGCCCACAGGACAACCATAGGCCAGTTCCAGCATGGGCTCATGTAGTAACAGCTGCTCTATCATAACGTAGATTGTTGTTGCCGGATCATCAGTGGCGCTGAGGGGACCGGTAAATTGCTCCTGCATTACAGGTTTCAATACCTCCGCAATCAATGCCAGTCCCATATCATCCTTGTTTTTGAAATGGTAGTAGAAAGCCCCTTTCGTTACCTGTGTGGTAGCCAGTATATCATCAATGCTGGTGGCCTGGTAGCCTTTGGTATAAATCAGTGCAAATGCCTTTTGCAGGATCATCTGTCTTGTAGCTGCGGCTTTTCCCATCTCAGTGCAAAGTATCTTTTCTTTTAACGATCAGTACCAGCTCCGTGCCTTCAATCAGCAGGGTCCCATACTCATAGCAAAAATGGTATACACTACCCTTTTGCGTCTGTACCAGGTGCGTATGATATTGAAAATCAAAGCCCTTTTCAAACAGTTTTTGCCGGGATATCTTGACCGTGGCCTCAGTATCCGGTAGTAATTCCTCCAGTATCCGGCGGTTTTTACGCAGAATATTGTTGATGTTGCGTACAAGATTATTGCGATCACTGTTCTGCTGGTTGTTGTACGCATTCCGGCAATAATCGTCGCAAAACTTCTTATCTACCCTGCCTTTCAGCGTTTTGCCACAGCTCAGGCACAGGCGTTCATTCTGTTCCATATCACGAAGATACACATATTTTAATCCGTTTACAAACGCTTATAAACACTTACATCCGTAGTTAAATGCTTAAAAACCGGGTAACGCTTTTGAAGCCCCCCATCTTTGCATCGACAACAGAGCCAAGGCATAAAACATTTATTTACTCACAATTTAAATTTCAGAACGATGAACGCAAGTATGATGAAAAACAGGGTACAACTAATCGGCCACCTGGGACAAGTGCCGGAGATCAAAAACCTGGAGAACGGGAACAAGATGGCCCGTATGAGCATTGCCACAAACGAGCGTTATAAAAATGCACAGGGCGAG
>DATJDO010000372.1:0-2480 GCA_035497375.1 Chitinophagaceae bacterium
CGATCTGCAAAGGCAAAGACCGTGACTGTAGCACTCAGCAACACCTTTGGCTTTGGCGGGCATATTGCCTGTTCGGTGTTCCGGAAATTTACGAAATAGCGAATGTGCCATTCCTAGGACAGGGATGGCCATGCAGCAACACGTTTCTGTCATTTTAATGCCGGAGCTGTCCCGCCTTAGCGGGAAGAAATCTATGCACTGATCCTCCGGTCATAGTGCTACACATCTTTTAGAACGCAAATCCCCATCACAAATGATGGTCATCCGCAGGGATCTATTGCGGTAGTACAGATACTCCGCCTGTGGCAGGCTGCGGCATGACAGCCGCAAGGGTGATGAGGAAAAGGAGGATCTTGTGAGGGTATAATCCGGTCAAAGCGCTGCACATCTTTAAAGCACAAATTTCCCCCGGCAAACGGTTGTCATGCTATGACATCTGTATCGCCTACCACAGACCCCTCCCAATGCAACATCAACCATCTGGTTGAAAATACCCCCGGTTCAATAGCCGGGAGTGACTGGTCATCACAAGACCTGTATCGGGTATATGCTGCTCATCCTGAACAATCGTCCTGCCTTCCGGTACCCTGCATGGCCGTGGGTTCCGGTGCTCTTTACTCTTCCTTTGAAGGCTCACTTTGATGATGGGGACAGTATATGCAATCGAATTAACTTTGTTAAGGTGGATTTTTTTATTGTCTAATTAGTTTACTAACTTGAATATGTATATATTTGCGGCCCCTATAACTTAAATATTTGTAAAAGCAATATTATGCGCTACAGAATCCTGTCCCTCTTTGCCCTGATCACTATTTTATATGCACAGCGTTCCACCGCACCCTGCAAAAGTGCCCAGGGCATGTGCCAGGAAAGGAAACACGAAATGCCGGGGTTCCAGCAAGTGCATCGCTGCTTTCAACCCTTCTGCGGTTTTCATATCTACCCCGTGAGGGGGAGGGATCACCGCACTGCTGACACTGATCAGGGCCATATTGACAATACTGCCGATGATGATACCGGTAATGACCGCGATGAGATTTTTTAAAGCCGGGTGCATACTGTTCCTGTTTTGTTGCGTGACTAATTAATTCAATCCCTTTTCTTTCATGATGCGGTTCAGCCAGCGCAGCATCGCAAAGGCAATGGCGGTGGCGCTCATCAGTAGAGCAAAGTTAAGCAGGAAGAAGTTTCCTTTGTCTTCATAGCGGTCCCACATACTGGCCAGCACGCCGCTGAGTTTGTTGCCGATAGAGGTAGCCAGGAACCAGCCGCCCATCAGCAGGGCGGTAAGGCGGGGTGGGCTGAGTTTGGACACCAGGCTCAGGCCCATCGGGCTCAGGAACAGTTCGCCGATGGTGATGACCCCATAGCTGGCAATAAGCCACCATACGCTTACTTTTTCGGTGCCGTTGTTGCCGGCCATTACAGCAGCATACATCACCAATACAGACAGGGAGGAGATCAGCAGGCCCCAGGCGATCTTGGACGCCGTGGACGGTTCTTTCTGCCTGGATTTGAGGAAGGAGAAAAAGGCCACTACAAGCGGGGTGAGGATGATGACCCAGCCTGGGTTGATGCTCTGGCTCAGGTTGGGCGACCACACACTGATGCTCTGGCCTTCACCAGGCCGTTCGGCGGGGTGCATGTTGCGGAAGTACAGCGGGTAGTTCCATTCTTTCAATACATGGCCTTCCGCATCTTTCTGCAGGCGGAAGTTTTCGTCGTATTTGCCTACAGAGTCTTTTTTAAACACAATAGTCTTGGACAGGGATAAGCTGTTGAACACCTTTTCCGTTCCGCCTTTCACCTCCCTGCTGGTATAGCGGTCGCCCCAGGTATTCAGGGCGCTGCCGTTTTGTTTGAACACGGCCCAGAACAGGATCACGACGGCAAAAATGGCCAGTAAAGCACCTATTGGGCGTTTTTCATCCGCTTTGGCTTTGGAATATAACTGTGCGTAAAAGTAAACAACCGGGATACAGGCAAATATAAACGCATCGGTGCTGTCGCTGCCGAAGATGTCGCCGGGGAGCAGCCAGCCGACCACACCTGCTATGACGGAAGGAATAAGGATCATCAAAACGATCCTGCTGAAAGGCATATCGCCTTCCTGCGTACCTTTTTTAATGTCGAAATCCTTGTAGTGTTTGTTGCCGGCCAGGAAGATGATGACCCCGAGGAACATGCCGATGCCGGCGGCCAGGAAAGCCCATTCCCAGCCCAGCATAATCTGCAGGGCGGCGCCGAAAAAGTTGCAAATAAAAGCCCCTACGTTGATGCCCATATAAAAAATATTGTAGCCTACATCTTTCAGGGGCTTGTGTTCTTCTGTAGAATACACATTACCCAGCAGGGTGGAAATATTGGGTTTGAAAAAGCCGTTTCCGAGGATCACCAGGGTCATGGCCGTGTACAGGGCCGCCAGGTTGTGGATGCCCATCATGCAATAGCCCAGCCCCATTAGTATACCACCAAACACA
>DATJDO010000373.1:0-6558 GCA_035497375.1 Chitinophagaceae bacterium
GTCACTCCTGCCATCTGCATGCCTTTGCTGTTGCCGCCGATATGATTGACCACGCCGGCCAAAATAAAGCCATCGGCGTTGTGTACCACGGCAGTAGCAATCCCTGAAAGACAAAAGGATTTTTCGCCGGCTGACACGCCACCCAAAACATGGAAGGAGCCATAATTGGTATAATTCTTGGCATCTTTACCATTCGTACTGAGTGGGTACACCAGGCCGATATGTGCCATTCTTACAGTATCTGACTGGGCGTAAGCCATTTGGCTGCACAGGAGCAGCGCCATCATTTTCTTCATCATCTTGTATGCTTGATTTGGTATTTGATATAAGACAACACAAAGACGAATTACCCCTACGCTGCGGAAAATGTTTTTTGATTTAGGATTTCAGAGTAGGCACCTGCTCTCTGATGTGTCTTTGCAAAATGTTAATGTATAGAAAATGATCTATATTTGAAGGATGGGTTTTCAATTGTACTCGCCAATACCCAAAAACAATTTTATGTCCTCAGAATCAAAGCCAACATTGTCGACTAAAACTTTTTCATGGTATGCAGGCTGGTGTGTGATGGCCGCGGCCATCCTGCTGTCGGTTTTGGTGAGCCTGTGCCGCCTGACAGAAACGCAAACGCTTATAACTGGTCTGAGTACGGGTTTAGTCACTATTAGCGCGAGTGCTATAATGTTGTATAGGAAAGAGGGAAAAAAGACGATGCTGTATATATTGCTGGCCCTGGCAGCCTGGCTGTTCCAGGTGATGAATGGGGCTTTTATCATTACGGCCTTTTTGCGCCTTTTTACCAATTGCCTGGTTTACTTCCTGAGCGGTATCTGGATCCTCCACAGTAGCAAAGGCAGTATTCGTTTTGCTGAGTTGTTTTTGCTGCTGCTCGCTGCTCCCACCCTGTTCTTTTTCCCTTTTGGCAACAATTTTGGCGACAAAGAATTTTATCCCCTTACCTATTCTCCTTTCCTGTCCCTGAGTTTCCTGTACCTGTATTACCGCAGCGGCCAGAAATGGAAGGTATCTGTTGCCGCAGTGCTGGTATTTTCACTTTTGTCTTTTGTGGCCTATCCCAATTACTGGGCCTCGCTAAGCGGAAAGGAAATAGAACATCCTAAGGCTGACCAGCGAGCATTACTACAGGTTACAGACGCCACGGGTGACAGGCATTCTGTACAGGAAATAGAGGACAGGGTCGTGATACTGGATGTATGGTATTCAAAATGCGCCGCCTGTTTTCGTGGCTTTCCGAAGTTGGAGGGGCTGTATACGGAGTATAGCAGGGACAGTAGTATTTATATCGCCAGCCTGAACATTCCCCTGGATGAGGAATTGAATACCTCTGAAGCTTTTGACGCACTGAAAAAATACCGGTTTCATCAACTGAAAGCGATGGAGAGCATCACCGCCAATACCTGGAACATCAATCGTTATCCGACCATACTGGTGTTTGACAAGCAGAAGCGCTTGCGGTACCAGGGTGCCTTGCAGACAGACAAAGCGATTGTCGTTAATAATATTCACCGCCTGATTGAGCGTTTGAAAAAAGAATGAGCCGATCTTTATTTTTGATTGCTGAATTTCAGATTTGTGATTGATAAATTAGTTTTCAGCATTTCCCATTTTCAGCTTTTCATTCTTCATTTTAAAAGATCCTGATCCCTGCCTGCCAGCCGATCCAGCCGGTGATGGTATTGCCCAGCCGGTCGTATTGCTTACCCGGTTGGTTCAGCCATGGAAGATAGCTGTCTGCTTTAACCGCATTTTTTGTTTCGGTGATGGTATACACTGGTGCAGCAAAAATCTCGATAGGTTTAAAGATCTTATACGTGACACAAAGCTGTGCCCTGGCGGCCAGTGGGACATAATCCCAATGGCCGATATAAAACGTATAGCCGTTCAGTTCCGGGTTCAGGGACAGTTTTTTAGCCAGCCTGATCTCTGTGCCAATGCCGTAGGATACAGAATAAAGTTTATTCTTTTCACCAATGTTCATACCTGCAGTAATCATGGAATAAATATTCCGGGCACCGGATAGGTAGCCTAGGTTGATGTTTTGCAGTTCGTTCGTGAAGACCAGGATTTTGTGATGCCCGTTTTTGTAGTAATTCACCAAGCCCAGGCCAAAGCCATCCATAGTGTCGGCAATGTTGACGACCCCCAGCTGGAATCCTTTCATCTTGTGTGCATAGTTCAGGAAGCCCGAAAACTGCATGCCTTTCATAGAGCGCCTGCTGTGGTTGTTGAAGCCTGCGATGTGCAGCCCTTTCGTATCGGCGTCCGTCCAGTTGGTCAATCCGGCCACCTGCACGCCTTTGGACACCCCTTTGCTTTTGTTCACCACCCCGGCAATTTGCACGCCTTTTACTTCCGCTTCCCCTGTATTGGATATGCCGGCTACGAGAATTCCCCTAACCGTGTCCAGGTTAATGTTGGATACCCCGGCTACTTGTGCTCCGCTTACTTTTCCTTTGATGATATTGGATACCCCGGCTACCTGGTAGCCATCCGTATTGCCGGTGACATAATTGTAAATACCCCCCATCTGGAAGCCGGTCACATTCCCGTTGACGCTGTTGAAAATACCAGCCAGCTGCACATAGCGCACATTGCCTTTGTTGATATTGAACAAACTGCCGAATTCAAAACCGTTTACACCGGCAGTATAACCGCCCAAAAGGTTCAGTGAAAATTTGTTGACCACCTGCGAGCCGATGAGTCCATGCGTACCGATGCCGGGTAGTAAGGAGGTCTGTATAGGGCGCTTGGCTATAAAACTGCCAATATTAATATTCTGTATTTTTTGTTTGGAAGACAGGAAAATTCTGCTGGCCCAGCTCGACTCTTCTTCACTTTTGATCACTACACCTTCCAGGACAATTTCAGAGGAGGGTAAAATCGGCAGTACCAGCTCCTGGTCATAGCCTGCATTCAGGTCTACATAGGCTTCTGCGTAAGATTCTTTCCGGGCTATGATGGAGACAGTCTTTAGCTTTTTCTTGTTTTTGATCGGCAATTTAAAATAGCCGTGCTCGTTGGTGAGTGTTGATGCCAGTACCTGGTCTTCATACACGGTCACATTGCTCAGGCGTTCCCCCGTTTTGCCATTTTGTATGTACCCGCTGATGACAAATTGCTTTTCACCCCCCGAATGCAGGATCACGTATTTGCCCTTTTCGGAATAATGAAAATTACCTTCAAAAATAAGGTCCAGCAGTTGTTTCACCGTTTTGTCCTGTGCCTTCAGGCTTACTTTTTTATCTTGCAGGATGATGTTGCTTTTATATGAGAACTGGAAATTGCCGGCTTTGCTGATCGCATTCAGGGCGGCATGCGGCTCCTGGTTTTCAATATTGACAGAAACGACTTTGCCCAGCAGGTGCTGAGCAATAGACGCATAACAACTCAAAAAAAAGCTAAGGGTACAAAAGAGTCTTTTCAAAAGAATAAATTTTTACCTCGAATAGTCGTGTGTTATTGTAAAACAATGTCTGTTCCTCTCCGTTCGGCTGTCACATCCAGGGTCTCAATGATGATCGAAAGGATGTCATTCAGGTTTTCATTTTTAAAAGTAGCGGTCAACGGTAATTCCCTGATGTTGTCGTTGCCGATCACGATACGGGCATCGTAGGCTTCATTGAGCACCTCCACAAGGCGCCACAGTGGTGTATTGTTGCAGACAAATTCATTGGTGCGGTAGTAATTGTACAAAGCATCTTTCGCTACATCCTTTACCGGTGCCGCGGCAGTGGCCGTTACGGTAGCCTTTTCTGCAGGGCTCAGGCGTACGCTGTATTCTTTTTTGATGACCTCTACAATGCCCGTTTCTACGATCACCTCCGTTTTATCGGCGCCTGTCTTTACATTGAAAGATGTTCCTACCACTTTTACCGATACACCATTGGCCTCAATGATAAACGGCTTTGTCTTGTCGGGTGTGATATTGAAGAACGCTTCGCCGGAAAGCGTAATGCCGCGCGAACCACCGGTAAATCTCTTAGGGTAAGTAATAGAGGCATGCCTGTTCAGCGTCACGACAGATCCGTCGGGCAGGGTTTCTTTGCGTATGGCAGCCTCGGAGTATACGGTGATCATTTTGTTGGCCTGCTGTTCATACAGGAAGTAGCCACCGACACACAAAACCAGTACTGCTGCGACACGCATCAGGTTGCGCATCATAAGGTTCACACGTCTTGGTGCTGCAGCGGGTGCCTGATCCTTATTCAGGCGAATTTGCAGCCTTTCCCAGGCGGCGGTCTCGTCTACGGCAATGGTGCTTTGCAGTTTTTTGCTTTCTTCCCATATCAGTCTGAAGTCTGTAAAATATTGTTCGTTTTCTGCCTTGGCCTCACGCCATTTCATCAGGGTCAGGTGTTCCTGCGCATCTGCTTCATGCAGTAAATATTTGACCAGCAACTCGTCTATGCTATTGTTATCTCTGTTCACGTGGGTCTGGTTTTACAAGTTGAGTAATGAAAATATAAATGCAGGTAAAAAATCGATCAGTTTGGAGCGGAGGATCTTCAATGCTTTGCCCATCTGGTTTTCCACTGTTTTGATGGAAAGTCCCATCTCATCTGCAATCTCCCGGTACTTTAATTCTTCGAAGCGGCTTTTCTGGAAGATGGTCCGGCACTGTTCGGGCAATTCATTCAGGGCTTTGGCCAACTGCTGCTGCAACTCGCTGTGCACGACTGGTGCGGCGGCACTTTCGGCAGTATCGGCATGCCGTGCTGCATGTTGCTGATAGCTGGCTTTCACCCGCTGGTGTTTCAGGTAATTCAGGCTTTCGTTGTATACAGAACGGTAGAGATAGGCTTTAGCGGATTGGTTGATCGCTATTTGCTCTTTTTTCTCCCACATACGACAAAATACATTTTGCACCACTTCTTCCGCCATCACATCGTCATTCAATATCGTGAAGGCATAGCCGTATAAAGCCTTAAAATGGCTTTTGAACAGTTGTTCAAACTCCAGGCCTACGTCTGCGGCAACTGCAGTTGGTGGGTATAGTAAATCTGTATCCATAGGTATGGAGGCCAAGCGGTGTACAAAATTAATCTCCTGAGCCAAATCTTCGGTTTTCAATAAGACAGCGGAGACAGTCTTTACCCCTACGGGTGCTACAAATTTTTTTTTCTGCTATTTCTGCAGTTTGAAAGTATGGTTGTAGGATGCTCCGTTTATCCGCAGAATATAAGTGCCGGAAGGCAGGCGCTGCGGAGCAGGTATTGTAAAAGAGAAGCTACCGGTAGTGTAAGCCTTGGCAGCAGATATTAATTCCTGGCCCTGCATATTGTACAGGCTCCATTGCAACTCTCCATTGCTGTCCGCACCGTTGATGTTCACTGAAATAATCTCTGTGAAGGGGTTCGGAAAAACGGTAAGCCCCGGCTCTGCACAAAGGCATACCGGATCGGTCAGGGAAAGCGTAGCCTTACCGAAGTCTGGTACGCCATAGCCCAGGTCATTATTGGGGGAAGATGCAATGTGTGCACTTTCACGGATCGCTTTACGCAGTTGGTAGGGCTTGGCTTTCGGGTAGGCTTGCCAGAGACAGGCGGCCAGGCCTGCCAGTTCTGGTGTAGCAATAGAGGTGCCGCTTACGCTGGATGTGGTGCCGGAACTGTTGAGTACAATTCCCGGTGCGCCGAGCATACAGACATCCGGTTTTCTGACGCCGGCAGCATTAGGCCCCCTGCCGCTGGTGGACGAAATTGTCTTGTCAATGTCCACGGAACCGCAAGTGAGGGCACTATCGGCATCGCCCGGGGTCAGTATCTTATTCCACCATCCGCCACCTTCATTCCCTGCAGAGGCCACGACGAGTATCCCTTTTTGTGTTGCGGTATTGGCCCCCATAGCGGCGACCGTACTTTTTCCGTCTATATCACTTAGTTTCAGATCTTCATTCACCGTGCCGATCGTAAAGGTGTTGTAGCCCAGAGAAATGGTAATGATATCTGCCCCGATGCTGTCGGCTCTTTCCATAGCTGCCACCAGGTTGTCCATTTCGAAGGGTTGTTCTGCACTGCTGTTTTCTGTTATGTACAGGGCATAATCGGCATCTGGTGCAGTGCCTACATAAGTGCCAGTCTGGATGCCCGCCATCGTGCTGAGTACCTGGGTGCCGTGACCGGAATACCCGTACACCTCAGTTTTGTTGAAGTTGAAATTATACGTATCCGCGATCCTGCCGCTGCTCCTCAGGCTGTCGAATCCGGGCAAGGTATTCACGAGGTTAAAGCCTTCGTCCAGTACCGCAATCAGTTTGCCTTTGCCGCGATAGCCCCGGTCGTGCAGGTAATCGCCATTGGCCAGCCGGATCTGGTCAAATGCATCACCGTAATAGCTCTTTGTGCCGGTAGTGCGCAGCCGGTCCTTAACAACGCTTTCGGGTAAAGTGTTTTTGTCGGAAGGCTTTTCTTTCAACAGATGCAGGGGAGAGGAAAACACAGCAACATACACAGCACTTTTTACATAAGGTTTGCTGCGTACAAGGTGCATGCCGCTGGTATCGGACGTCAGCACTACGCAATTGTTTTGCCATTTTGA
>DATJDO010000374.1:0-2629 GCA_035497375.1 Chitinophagaceae bacterium
TTACCGCCCAGTTGAAGTAGGCAGCATCGGCCCTTATAGCAGCGATCTCCGGACCATTGAGCTCAAATATAGCAGCATAAGTTCCTATTTGTGAGGCAAAGTTCAGCATCTGGATCGCGAGTTTTTCGTCTGTTGTTTCGAGGCAGTAGGGCATAAAGATTATGTACTTAGGCAGCGTTAAAATATTTGAGTGTTAAAAAAATGAAGTACCGTTTATGTACAGGCTAAGACTCTGCCTGCCCCCCCTGAGATGGACCATTTAGATTGGCAAAAACTGTCACAATATTGAGAATATATTCTTAGAATTTACTCTAAAGTAAAGAAGTATTTTTACAAATTGATATGCGATAAAAAATATTCTTAATTATCTGATTATAAGCACCTCTTTGCCTGCAATAGCGGCTTGCATGCAGTCTGCCCGGAAATACGCAAAACCGTAAATGATATAAGCCCCGGGCCGCATGCTGTAAGCAATCGGGGCTGCAACCAGGGCAACTTTGCCTGTATATGCCTTATGTAGCCGCCGTATCCACTGTAGACTTCCCTCACCGGATCGCCCAAATCGAGGTGAGAGCCTATGCGCAGCAGTTGTTTGCCCCATCCTTTCCCGGTATAGAGCGCCTGATGCCCGCCTTTGACAATACCGGGATAGCAACCCGCAATTTCTGCCGGCCATTGCACTACTACGGGCAAGCACGCAGTTTTGAGCAGCAAAACCAGGATTATGTCTCCATCGCACTGGAGTATGCGGCACAGGCGATAGAAGCGTGCCTGGCACAGGCAAGCACCAGCAGGGAGGATATTACCGACATCATCTTCGTATCCAGTACCGGGCTGGCTACGCCCAGCATGGATGCCCTGCTCATCAACCGTATGCACCTGGGTGCCCACGTGCGGCGCACGCCGGTATTTGGCTTGGGTTGTGCAGGCGGAGTATCGGGCTTTGCCAAAGCGGCAATGGTGGCGCAGGCAGACCCTGAGGCGGTGGTACTGCTGGTAGCGGCTGAGCTGTGCTCCCTTACCTTCTTAAGGACAGACTTCAGCAAAAGCAACCTTATAGGGGCCAGCTTGTTTGCAGACGGTATAGCAGCCTGCCTGCTGAAGGGCGACGCTCATGGCACGGGCAAAATACGCTAACGCGCAGCGCAAAGCACGCTGTACTATGACACTGAAGAGATCATGGGCTGGCAATTCCGCAACGATGGATTCAAGGTTGTCTTCTCACAAGACATTCCCGGCCTGGTGCAGCAGCATATCAGTACAGACACCGGCCGCTTCCTGCAACAGCACGGCCTTTCGCTGGCAAACGTGAGCAACTTTATTTTTCACCCCGGCGGCAAAAAGGTACTGGATGCTTATCGAGCCACATTGCAAGTTGCAGACCCGGCATTCCTGGATGCTACAGAGGCGGTGATCCGAGCGTATGGCAATATGTCTGCCCCCACGGTGCTGTATGTACTGCAGCGCGTCCTGCAGCAGGGGTATACCACAGGCTACGGACTTATGCTGGCCATGGGGCCTGGCTTCTCCAGCGAAATGGTATTACTGGACATGCAACAATAAAAAACTGGTACTTATGGCTTTTGCACTTTTCATTTCTTTTGTTGTCCTGCTGCGCCTGGCGGAGCTGTATATCGCTGCCCGCAATGAACGCCGCATGCGCCTGCAGGGGGCCGTAGAGTATGGCAGCGCACACTATCCTGTAATAGTTTGCCTGCACACTTTCTTTTTCGTATCTTTACTGGTAGAGTACTGTTTGTTCGGTCCGCATTCCTATCATACCGGACTGATTGCCCTTTACCTCTTACTCGTTTTACTAAAAGCCTGGGTGATCAGCTCACTGGGCCGCTTCTGGAACACAAGAATATTACGCATACCCGGCACACCATTGGTGGCCAATGGCCCTTACCGCTTCGTCAAACACCCCAACTATATCATCGTGGTAGCGGAGCTCATTATTATCCCCATGACCTTTGACCTGTATCGTACGGCCATCGTCTTCAGCCTGCTCAATGCGGCCATGCTGTATGTGCGCATTGGTGTGGAAAACCGGGCTTTGAAAGATGGTCGGCCTGAATGAACTTATATAAAAGACGCCTAACCTGTAAATCATATAACGATGTGGGTGAATTGTGTAATGGGCTTTGAAACACAGACGCTGACCTTTGAAGCAGAAAGATTCTTCACATTCCCAAAATCAGATTTTTTATGAAAACCATACACGAATTAAACGACGACATTATGAAACTGACTATGAAGATCCGCAACCATCACCCCGAACTGATGAAGTACATCAATGAAATGCCTGACGGCAATACGGACAAAAGCGATCCGGAAATAGACCGCAAAACCCTGGTGGACTACTACGAATCGCTGAAGAGCCTGCTGATCAAATACGGCAATAACACAACGAGTACACCGCACTAAAAGCGGCGCTTTATTCACCTTCTAATTTCGTACAAAAATGGACAAGCAAAAAGATAAAGAACAGCTGCCCGGCTACCCACACTACCCTGCCAGCGAAGATATATACAGCAGGGAGCACAAAGACCGGCATACCGGTCCGGAAGATGCAGACCCCGGTCGCTCTAAAAACATACCGAAGCCCGAGACCGGCAACAACAGCAGC
>DATJDO010000375.1:0-3182 GCA_035497375.1 Chitinophagaceae bacterium
GCAGTAAGCTGATATCGTATTGCAGCAAATCTCCCCAGCTTGTATATAGTTTGGTCCCCTCGGGTGAAAACTGAAGCGGGTCTGAGATGTCATCCAAAACCCTTTGATTACTGAACAAACCCGTGGCCGGATCAAAATCATACAATTCCAGCAGGGGAAAATAATCATACCTGCTAAAAGCCAGGAGCCGTCCGTTGGGCGACATTTCCAGGAAGGAATACACGAAGCCCATGGCATCCTTTTTAAGCTTATACCTGGGGGAAGGAAAACCGGAAACCACAGGGGTTGTCTCTATTCCTGCCGTACCGATTTTATATGCATTAAATGACAATGTGTCTGGGCTGTTGGTAATCAGCCACAGGGCACAGTCCGTCGCTTTGGTAAGGGTTATTGTTTCAGACGACGTTGAAGTATTGATGACAATATTTTTGTACCTGGGGTCTACATCACCTAATCCTCCTCTCAGGTTCATGTCCACCACGCTGTACCGCAGATAGGTCAGTGTATCACCAGCCATAATCTCCTCCATTGTTGAAGTGGTAAATACATAATATTTCCCGCTTTGGTCCGGAAAGGGTACGATGCAGGTGCCCTGCCGGGCAGAGCCGGCTAAATTGCCCAGTATACCGCTGCCATTTGGCATCACCGTATGTGTTTTATCCCATATGAAGCCGGTTTTTGCTCCGTCGGCACTGCCCTGATAGAATAATAATTTACCTCCGGGGTCACATACTGTTGCGCAGGATTCATAAGACTTCATGCTACTCCCGGTCAGCACCGGATCGCCGGTGTTGAAGTCCAGTCCCAGGCTATCGCCAAATGCCCACACATTGTTTTCTCCTTGTGCAGCTGTTGTTAACGGGATATAGCAGCAGATGAGCAGCAAATACAGGGTGGAAAATTTTGTCAGGGTCATACAGGCGATAGTAAATGCAGCTTTGCTGTTTGTAAAGACGTATAAACGACTGATTTCGTTGGTTTCAGGGGGATATTTTAATTGAATTATTTATTTTCAATTAATCATATGTTTTTCTCCTTGTTGTATACATTCTCATTACGATGGAGCGGGTCATTGGTTTGTTCAAAAAAATACTACTGGTTGTTTGCCAATAAAACAGCAGTTACTCCGAACCGGTGCAACTGCTGTCATTATTTTTTGCAGATATTTTACCCCTATACTTAGTTCCTGCTTATCAGGTATTGCAGCAGGGTGTTTCCCGTTTGAATCGTTACATGATAGAGACCAGGTTGCAGTGCGGAAATATTTATCTTGTCTTCTCTTTCGTTCAGTACCACTTGCATAAGCTGTCTGCCTAAAGCATCTGTAACACGTATGAGGGCATCCTGGGTCAGGCCTTTTACCCGGATGATTCCGTCACTGGGGTTGGGATAAAGGAGTACCTGGCCCTGTGCGTCACAGTGGCTGTTCAATCGCAACACTTCACTATAGCGTGTACTGCCTGAAAGGTCGACCATCGCCAAACGGTACATGCTCATGCCCTCTTCTACAGGTCCGAAAGTCTGTTCATAACGGTTATTGCTTCCGGCTGCTTTTTTGGGTTCTACTGCAGGAACGAAAGTCTGGCCATCACGGCTGCGTTCCAATTGGTAGTGGCTCAGTTGTGATTCCACGCCGGAGGTCCAGGTAAAGCGCAGGTCGCAGTCATTGATAAAATCTGCATCAAAAGAGACCAGGTCTACGGGCAGCGGTGCGGCATCAAGCAGGGTATAGGTAGCCACCGTAACAGCAGGCATACAGGCTGTATCACTCACGATCTGCAAAGTAGCCGGAGATGGGTTCTGTATGCGCATCACAAGGGTTTCGTTAGGCTCAGGCAGTGCGTCATGAATGATGCTGATATAGGGAGCCAGGCTTATACCGTCGGCATAGGTACCGTTATAAGTTCCTGCCGGTATGCTTACTGTAATGATTCCCGATGCCGGGGTGGTGGTATAATCGGTACCCCGTATAGCAGTACCGCCTGTAATATCTACCTCAATGGTATGGGTGGAGCTCAATTGCCCGTTGATAATGATGCGGGGTAAATTGGCGGAAGGAATATCTTCTCCTCCTGAGGCCGTATCCGAGCTGAAAGTGGCATATGCCGACGTAGTAGTCACCGAAACACTGTCTATAAAATTGCCCACACTGATATTTCCTCCCGCAGACCCTACGGCACGGAAACCGAAAGTAATGGCGCGGGCTGTTGCTCCGGGATTGGTCCAGGTGCCGGTCCATTGTGTCCATCCATTGGTGGCGTGCGTGGCACTGCTGCTGATCACAGTGGTGGTGGTACCTCCGGCCAGTACGACCCCGGTGTGGGTGCCCGAACTGGCATTATTGTCCCGGAATGTGGCCACATCTATACCGTCAATATGAAGATTCATGGTATCGACTCCGCTCCTGCCCCGGTGCGCAAAAGACCAGGTAAAGGTTTCCCCACCCTGTACGCAAATAGGTTGTTGCTCCAGCATACCGGCAGTATACGCATTGAGCTCTACGTGATAATTGCCGCTGGCGGAACTCACACCTGAAGCACCGGAGTGCCATACTTCTATAAAAGAACCTTTTTCCGGCGTCAGGGGATAACCAGGAGCCATCGCAACAGCTTCAGTCGTACTCCAGGCCGGAACTGAGCTTTCGTTCAGCTGTGTCACACCACTTGGATGTGTAGGCCCTATCTCAAAACTTCCATTGCTGAAGCTGCGTATATTGGGTAGCGTTGTTGTAAATACCTGTACTTCAGAAAGTGCAAAAGAAGTATCCTGCAGTGACAGGATCAGCACATAACGTGCTTTGTGTGTACCGACATTGATACCCAGTACTCCTGAAGGAAAAGCTCCCCCAAAGCTTAAGCCTGCAGTACCCGGGATTCCGGGATTACCGGCATAGGTGCCGAAAGGATTGTTGCCGGCAATGTGTGCAGTGTCTGTATAGATATACCTGTTGTAGACGGATACGGAAACGGACGAAGCTGTGTAAGTTGAGGGCGAAGTACCGAGCGATGCCCCCACGACGGAAGGCCAGGTGGCGAGCATAAAACGACGGCTGCTGCGTGTATCTGCAGCGCCCAAGCGGATGCTGTCAATAAAATAGTCGGCCCCCAGATCTATCTGGTACCATTCCGCGTTCGGCGGCGACTGCGTGTTATCTGTAATGGCATGGGTACTGAAACTTCCGT
>DATJDO010000376.1:0-2546 GCA_035497375.1 Chitinophagaceae bacterium
AGGACTTCCCTTCCTATTGTCATCCCGTAGGGATCTATAGAAACACCAGCAATGCAGGACCAAGAAGAGTTAAAAAGAAATTGGACAGATTCCCTGCCTGCCGCAGGCGGGCTACAGAATGACAGCGCACACGGAGCAGAACTTCTCCTCCTATTGTCATCCCGTAGGGATCTGTAGAAATACCAGCAATGCGGGACCTCACAAGACGGAAAAAGTATTGGACAGATTCCCTGCCTGCCACAGGCGGGCTGCACCCCAAACGCCCAAATTTCCAATATCCTCATTTCACTTTTGGCTACATCAAAAGTCGTTTCTGCTACCTGTCTTTTTTAATACGACTCCACCTTTGTATCAACAAAAAAGCAGGCATATGCAACTAAAAAACAGTACCGTCCTGATCACCGGCGGCAGCAGCGGAATCGGACTTGAATTGGTCAAACAACTAACGGAACTAGGAACACAGATCATCGTTACAGGCCGCAGTATAGAGGCTTTGAACGAAACAAAAAAGAAGTTCCCACAGGTACATACCTTTCAAAGCGATGTAAGCAAGCCCGGGGATATTGAACAGCTGTATAAAGAGGTCACCAGGCAATTTCCCGATTTGAACATCCTTATCAACAACGCAGGGCTGATGCGGCTGATAGATCTGCAGGACACCACATTGGACCTGGAAAATATCAACCGCGAAATCGTCACCAATCTTTCCGGCACCATCCGCATGGTGCATCAGTTCCTACCCCATTTAAAAAAGCAAACATCGGCTGCCATCGTCAATGTCTCATCGGGTATTGCATTTATGCCCTATACCGTTGCCCCGGTGTACAGCGCTACAAAGGCGGGGGTTCACGCTTATACGCAGGCCTTGCGCTTGCAGTTGGAAGATACACAGGTGAAAGTGTTTGAAATGATACCACCGGGTGTCAATACAAACCTTCAAAATGACTGGGTGATGTCGGCAAACCCAAAACAAATGATGGATGCGGACAAGATGGTGCGCATTGCCCTTAAGGGGCTTGCAGCGGACAAGAAAGAACTGAAACCGTTTTTAATCAGTGTTATAAAAATGGCAAGCAGGATCATACCCAATACGCTTATAAAATTTGGACACCGGGAGTTCAAAAAATTCAAAGCCTTACGTCATAAAAATCAACAATCATAAAGATGAAAAGATCACTGCTTACAGCCTTAATGCTGTTTTTATCCATCGTGTCCTTTGCACAAATAGCTGCCGATAAAATAATCGGCGTCTGGGAAAGCCTGGATTCGGACCCTAAGCTGAAATTTGAATTCTATAAATCAGGTGAAAAATACTTTGGAAAGTTATTGTATGCTTCCAATATGTTTGAAGCGGACGGGAAAACGCCTAAAAAAGATGATAAGAATCCCAATAAAAGTTTGCGTGGCCGGTCGCGCTATGGCATCACCAATATCACCAACCTTTCTTATGAAGAGGGCGAATACACGGGTGGTAATCTGTATAATCCTTCGGAAGGCAGGAATTACCGTGTAAAGGCAAAATTAATCAGTGAAAATGAGTTGGATTTTCGCGGATATATAGGCTTCTCCCTGTTAGGAAAGACGATGAAATTTAAACGGGTCCGGTAAACCAATCACCACGGAAAATGATAACAGGATCTCTTAAATAATTACATTTTATGACAAAGAATATCATCTCCCTGGTGCTGCTGATCACTTCGGTGGCACTCAGTTTCAAACATGGCTGGGATACACTACAGTACAAAAGCAATCCTCAGTCCTTACAAATGATGAACGAGCTGGGCATGGATACATCGTTTATACCTGTTCTGGGCACACTGGCAATAGTGACGGGTATGCTGCTGCTGTTTCCCAAAACGTTCTTCTGGGGCAATGTGTTGCATGCACTATCTATTGTGTTGATCATGGCCTTGGCGCTACGGGCGGGTAATGTAAAAATGGTTTTAATGGAAATTCCTTTTCTGATGATGCCTTTAGTAATGATTTGGCTGAAATACCCTTTTAAAAATTAAATTTGTTTGATGTCAGCGCCCTTAAAAATAAAATCCATCGCCGATGCACACCGTATACTCGGCCTGCCCAAACCGGAGCATCCGCTGATCAGCGTTATGAACTATGCTGCCCTGCACATGCCGGACGGAATGACGGAGGTAAGCGCAATGTTCGATTTTTATTATATCTCCTTAAAACGGGGATTCTCCAATAAGCTTTTTTACGGGCAGCAGACTTACGATTTTGATGAAGGAATGATGTATTTCATAGCGCCTAACCAGATCTTACGCGGTGCCGGACCCAGCCCGGAGGATGATCTCTCGGGCTGGATATTGCTGATACATCCCGATCTTTTGTGGGGAACGGCTCTTGCTAAAAAGATAAAGCAGTATGAGTTTTTTGATTACGCAGTCAATGAAGCGCTCTTCCTGTCCGACAAAGAAGAAACGATTATCAATAGCATCATTGATCACCTGAAGATGGAGTATCATAACAATATGGACCGGTTCAGCCAGGACATACTGATCTCGCACCTCGAAACCTTACTGAATTAT
>DATJDO010000377.1:0-7241 GCA_035497375.1 Chitinophagaceae bacterium
AAAAAGGCACCGTCTTTCGAATTGATGTTCCACAGCAGGTTGTGGAAGGACAATTTTCTTTCCCGTATCAGCTTTTCATATGCCAGATTTCAGCCCAGGCAAAACCCTATACCGGTTTACCTGGTAGAATTTACAAGCCCCTACAAGGTGTATCCCGGCACCCTGTCCTTTCAGCCCCTGGAGTACTTTGGCCTGACGGTGGACAACCAGGTCCGGATCATTAAAAGAAATGGTTTTGAGCTAATGGCAGGCCTTGGGATTTCCATTATGAAAGCAACGCTGGTCTACGACCTGAAATACGATCAATACGCGGATATGTCTGCCAGTAGAAAAGAATGGGTAGGAGGGTTTAATGGTTGCGCCACCGCTCTGTACGAGCTTAATGAACACTTTTCCTTCTTTGCAGACCTGCAATATCAGTACGCAACATTTACCGACCACAGTACTAAATTTCACAACCGGAAAATAGGTCTGGGCATTTTATTCACAATAAATAACGACGGCTAATGACCAGGAAAATGCGGCTGTATTTATTGGCTATGTTGGTTTTGGGAAGTACGGGATGCCGCAAGGTAGAGAGGGATGTCAGCAATTATTATCCCAGCGCCAGTACCGATGCTGTCACGGTACAGGCAGATGGCAGCGTGCTCGTATCAGCGCAGGTGCTCTCTGAAGGGTCAGACCCGGTAAAGTATGCAGGATTTTGTATGGATACTTTGCCGGAGCCGCATATGTTGAGCAACCAACAAACGGTAGACACCATTTTTGGAGCTCATTTTCATGCAGTGTATAAAAAACTAAAGCCATTCACCCGTTATTATTTCCGCTCCTTTGTGGCCAATGCCAACGGTTATGCTTATGGTAATACAGTGTCGCTGGACAATGTACAGATCGATACCAATATATTTGCCTGTAGACCTGCTCCTGATACATTAAAGTTGTTGCGTGCCGGCAGGACTATTGTCAACAGGTTTAAGCAGGTGGAAAAACCCAGGTCCAGAGCCTTGCAATGGGTGGTAAGCGCCGATGCGGGCGATTACAGCCTTACGATCACCTTTTCTGATTATCCCTCACAGGGTATTTATACGACCTCGGATGCTGATGTATTCGATGATCCTTATGTAAAAGTTGAGCTATATGGCCCGGCTACAGGTTTTGTGGCCATTCCGCTTGAGTTAGGCACAGCCTTGTATGTGCGCTCGCCTGGCCCAGGCCACCTGGAGTTTTCATTCTGTGGGGCAAAGTTCTGGGATGGTATCAGTTATACGCTGGATGCTTCTTTGGTGGTCCCGGTGAAATAATGCAGCGCGAAGATGAGTGAATCATTTTGGTCGCACGCTGCTGTCCTGCGGTAAGGGTACAGAAATGCCGCCCATGATCATTAGTTCCGGCTTTACTGTATCTGGTGGTGGAGCCGCAATTTTTCCGACGACCATACGAGGCGTGTCGGGTTCGGGTGTCCATTCCGGTGCGCCCATAGTCACATCTCCGGTCAGCATGGGTTCTGTAAAAATGCTGGCCTTTTTTATGGGATCCGGTGCGCTAAAAGCGACGGTGTCTGTATAAACGGGTTCGCCCATTGGCGTGCTGATTGTAATCGTGTCCGGCGAAGGTATTTGCTGTACAATCTGGGGCTCTCCTTTTGTTTCCCAGTTGCAGGAGCTGGCACCCAGTACAAAAAATACCGCAAATGCATAAAATACCTGTTTGGCATAGGGGAGTTGCGCATACCATTTCTTGTCTATGCTGACGGTTTGGTTTTCCAGTGGGCGGCCGATCTGGCTGGTCAGGAAGCGGCCGCAAGTTTGCTGGTGGCGTTTGTCGAGCAGGTAGTTTTTTACTTCCTCATCGCTCATCGCTGTAAAGTCGACAACAATCTTCTGACAGGAGCCGCAAAATCTTCCCCTGCTATCCGGACTCATATCTGCCCAGTTTTCGTGGCAAGGTTGGGGAATATTGAGTAAAAACATAGTGTTGTATTTATGGTAAGAAGATAAAACTCCTTTTTTCCATAAAAAACAGCCTAAAATAAAGCAGTCCCTAAGAATAGGGACCGCATAACCAATAAACCGTATATAAAATGAAACTACCCTAGTAGTGTCAAAAACTGTGCCATGAATAAAGTGGGTTTTGGGTTTTTATTTAAAAAAGCAGAAAATATTGCCAGAATCAATAGATATGGGCAAAAAAAGGCGGTTCTTAAGAATAAGGACCGCTTTTAACCAATAAACCGTATATAAAATGAAACTACTTGTAGTATTGCAAAAACTGTGCCATAAATAAAGCGAAGCGCTTGTTTTTAATACTATTTTTTTATGCCTTAAAAAAACGGAGTTTTTGCCTGCAAAAAAAAGCAGCCTTTATGAATAAAGACCGCCTTAACCAATAAACCGTATATGGTATAATATCAGCAAAAACTATGCCATAGTTGATTTTTATGCTATAAAAATATTTTTTATCGCTGCTAAAGATCAGTATTTTTGAGGGTAAGCCGGAAAGACGAACGAAAGAATTTTATGGATGTATATAACCTTAACGAAGAGGAAGAAAAGAAATTAATATTAAGAGAATACAGGGCACTCCTGCGTGGTCTGAAAACCCGCATCAAAAAAGGGGACAAAGCGCTGATCAGACGGGCCTTTGAAATATCGGCAGATGCGCATAAAGATATGCGGCGCAAGTCCGGTGAGCCGTATATTTTGCACCCGCTGGCGGTATCGCGCATCGTAGTGGAAGAAATCAGCCTGGGCGTCACTTCAGTGATCTGTGCCTTACTGCACGATGTGGTGGAAGATACGGAGCTGACCCTGGAGGATATGCAGCAGGAATTTGGCAGCACTATAGCCAAAATCATAGATGGTCTGACGAAAATAGCCAATGTAGTAGACGGAAATGCAGAGACATCCATGCAGGCGGAGAATTTTCGTAAGATACTGATGGCGCTGGCCGAAGATCCCCGCGTGATCCTGATCAAACTGGCCGACCGCCTGCACAATATGCGCACCCTGGGCAGCATGGCCCGCGACAAGCAATTGAAAATTTGCTCCGAAACCACCTACATATATGCCCCGCTGGCACACAGGCTGGGTTTGTACGAAATCAAATCCGAGCTTGAAGACCTGGCACTGAAATACACGCAGCCGGAAACGTATATTGCCATCGCCAATGGTCTGAAGGAAACAAAACGTGAACGTACACGCTACATCAATGAGTTTATACGCCCGATCAAAGAAGATCTCACCAAAATGGGCTTCAAGTTCGAAATTTATGGCCGGCCAAAATCCATCAATTCGATCTGGAACAAGATCAAGACCAAACATGTGACCTTTGAAGAGGTGTATGATCTGTTCGCCATCCGTATTATCCTGGACTCTGAGTATGAAAAGGAAAAAGAAGATTGTTGGAAAGTATACTCCATGATCACCAACTTTTACCGGCCCAGTCCTGAGCGCCTGCGCGACTGGGTGAGTGTGCCCAAAGGAAATGGCTATGAAGCATTGCACACCACGGTAATGGGCCCCGGCGGCCGCTGGGTGGAAGTGCAGATCAAGACAGAGCGCATGAATGCGATTGCAGAAAAGGGACTGGCTGCACACTGGAAGTATAAAGAAGGAGCGCCCCGTCCGCATGAAAATAAACTGGATGCCTGGCTGCACCACCTGCGTGAGGTGCTGAACAACCCGGATACGGATACGCTTGATTTTATGCAGGACTTTAAGCTGGACCTGTTCACTGAAGAGATTTATGTCTATACACCCAAAGGCGATATGCGTGTATTGCCCAAAGGGGCCACTGCACTGGACTTTGCCTTTGACATTCACTCCGAACTCGGGGCACGCTGCATCGGGGCTAAAGTGAATTATAAACTGGTACCGCTGAGCCACCAGCTCAAAAGCGGCGACCAGGTAGAGGTCATCTCTTCCGGCAAGCAAAAGCCAGGGGAAGACTGGCTGAGTTTTGTGATTACTGCCAAGGCTAAGTCCCGGATCAAGTATTACCTCAAAGAGCAGAAACGTACCGTTGCAGAAGACGGAAAGGAAATGCTGGAACGCAAGCTGAGTCATTTGGGAGTACCGCTGAACCCGCACAACGCTAATGAGCTGATGCTGCACTTTAAGAAACAGTCGGCCCTGGATGTATACTACGCTATTGCGGTAGGGAATATTGACCTCAAAGAACTAAAAGAGTTTTCAGTGCATGGCGATAAGCTGGTGCCACCTGTGAAGCAAAATGAACCCAGGCAACAGGAAGCGCATTCGGATGAATTGCTGAAAAAACCGGCTAAGGGTGCAGAGCTGGTGATCTTTGGGGAGAGTTCCGATAAAATATTGTACAAACTGGCGCAATGCTGCCAGCCTATACCGGGAGACGATGTGTTCGGCTTTATCACAGCAGGCGAGGGCTTGAAAATCCACCGCTCGGACTGTCCTAATGCGGCGCGGCTCCTATCGCATTATGGCCACCGGATCGTGAAAACCAAATGGGCTAAGAACAAAGAAATCTCTTTCCTGAGCGGTGTACGCATTACCGGACTGGATGATGTGGGAGTCATCAAAAAGATCACGAACATCATCTCTGATTCGCTGAACATGAACATGCGTTCCATTAGTATCGATTCGCACGACGGTCTGTTTGAAGGTACCATCATGGTCTTTGTGCACGATAAGGAAGAATTTGATCATCTGTGCAACCAACTGGCTTCGCTGGAAGGCATTATTACCGTGGAACGTATAGAAACCACCGACAAAAAATAAAAATGAATGAGCCTGCTGATCCGCAATGAACATTACATTGATGTACTGAGTGCAGCGGAACTGGCTTTTCTGCAAAAAGCCGCCGGCAGACAAAACCGCACTTATGGAAAAATACTCAGGGCAATGCTGGTGGGTGCGGTGATTATTTCATTTGCCGGGGGCTGGAAAAACATTTACAAGGAGGGAAAAGTGCTGAACACAGAGACGGTGTTCTCCTGGGAGAACTATTTCATCACCCTTACACTCCTTAGCCTGCTCTTTTATATTGCTGTCCGCTTTTCGCGCAGCGGCGAGTTGTCAAAGATCCAGCTGGACCTGCGGCAGAAAACAAAGATAGTAGAACGGGTTACTATTGAAAAAAAGACCTTCCTGCCACACAATAATACCTTTCACTTTTACCTGAACTCGGCTCAGAAACTCAGCATACAGGTAGAACAGTCCGACTTTGCGGTACTGTCTGAAGGTGATGAGATCAATATAGAATATTCTAAAAATGCCGGAGTATACTTCGGCTATTTTTAACTCACCTGCACAACATACAGTAGCATAAGGAAATGGCCGGAAAGCTTGTTGGGCGCTTACGTACAGGCCTCACACCGGAAAGTCGAAAATGTACGGGTGCTTCAGGCAACCTCATTCCCTTCCGCAAGACAATATCATTAAGAAACAAATCCAACATCAGGCCGTATACAATCCCGCAGGGATCGGTTGTGGGTAGTGCAGGTGTTTGCTTTCCCGAAGACGGAAAGTGACAGGGCAAACGCGGGGCTGACAGAAGGATATTTATTGTTCCTGCGGAGTCCTTTTCTTCTCCAGTATATAGCGGATCAACAGGTAGCCGCCGAATCCGCCGGCAAAGATCAGTGAGGAGTACAGCAATTCGTGCTGCGCAAAGTTTTCCAGCATAAACTTATTCATGCCTGCACGATCATTGGTCTGGGCCATATTCAGCAAGCCCGGGTTTTTGACCATAATGATGATGCCCAGGATGAAGCAAGCGGCAAAGATGCCGAAGCAAAAGCTGAAAATCGTCAGACAAACCCAGGTAAAAGGGTTGAGTTGTTTTTGTCCTGCCCGTTTTGCATTGTTCATGCAAAGGGCAGCCAACAATAATATAATCGGTAAGAGCATTTATTGATTTTCTTTCATAAACAAGGTGATGCTTTCCATCATATGCGCGATCTGCTGGTCGTTTAGCCCGTGATGGCAGGCCATAAGCATACCGCCGCGCATTACTTTGTCGCTTTCAGGGTATCCATCTTTAGCTGCTTTATACGGCAGGTGCTTAAACCCGGGTTGGCGGGTAATGTTGCCGGTAAATACGGTACGGGTCTGGATGTTCCTTTTTTCAAGGAATATCTGGAGGTCGCGACGGATAAAAGGGGCTGTTTCGCGGATAGTGACAGCAAAGGCCAGCCAGCCGGTACGGGAGTCAGGCAGTTGCTGGGGTAGTATAAAGTACTCCTCGTATTGTTCAAAAAACTTCCGGAGTGTTGCGTAGTGAGTGGTACGCGTATCTATATTTTGTGCCAGTTTGTTCAGTTGTACTACTCCGAAGGCCGCGCCCATCTCCGAAGGTTCAATGTTGTAACCTGGCTCTTCAAAAACGAATTTGGCGTCATAAGGTATGCCTTCGATTTCTACATTAAAGCGGTTTTCTATCTTCTCGGAGTCAACGAACAGAGAGGAGCTGCGTCCCCAGCTGCGCAACAGTTTTCCCCGGTTATAATAGGCTTCACTATTCACGCAGAGCATACCCCCGTTGCCGGCGCAGTTGATGATGTGTGAACCGTAAAAGCTGGTAGTGCTCATGTCAGTGAAGCGGCCGGAAGAGGCTCCGCCAATCTCTGCGCCCAGGGTGTCAGCTGAATCCTCGAGTACAAAGAGTCCGTGCTCGTCTGCAATCGTGCGTAAGGCCTGCCAGTCGGGCAGGTTGCCGATCAGGTTGGGGATCACCATAGCTTTGGTTTGCGGGGTGATCATTTCTGCTACTTTTTGCGCGTCAATATTATAAGTGCCCTCTGCTACATCTACAAATGCCGGAACCCAGCCCTTTTTCACGAGGGGGGCAACCGTGGTAGAAAAGGTCAGTGCCGGAGTAATGATTTCTGCTCCTTTTTCATAATCAAGCAGGTCTGCAGCCAGGTAAAGTGCCGAAGAGCCTGAATTGACCATGATACCGTATTGTTTGCGGTACAGGGCGGCCACACGTTCTTCCATTTCACGGACATGCCTGCCCATTTGGGTGGATGTGCGCAACACGTTGACAACTGCTTCTATTTCTTCTTCTCCGTGCACCGTACGCCCGTAGGGTACATAAGTATAGTCAGATTGGGACATGGCTTTCTTTTTTGCGAATGTAGGCTATGCGTTGTGAAAATAAAAAGTGGCGGTGCTTTTTTAAGAAGCTATTCGCTATCGGCAGGCCAATAAAAAAAGCACTCGGGCAAGAGTGCTTTTTTATTGAATACTAAAGTGGTTTAACTG
>DATJDO010000378.1:0-8171 GCA_035497375.1 Chitinophagaceae bacterium
CGGTACGTGAGGACTTCGTCGCCAGACATCAGGGCCCTCTTCTCAGCATAAGCCTGGCTTGCAGCCCGGAACAGATCAGCAATCGTTTCTTCCCTGACCAGGTCCGGCCGGGAACTACCCAATAAAATACTATCCATACAGCAAGAGGTACTTAGCGGTAAAAATAATCCAGTTGCCGCTATTGAGCACCGCTTCCCGGGTTACTTTAATCAAAACCTTTCATTAGCTTGCGCTATGTCATATAAAAAAATATGTCTCTACCGATAAGCATCTATTATTGCCAGTTATCAGGTACAGATGATCCGGAAATTTTTGGTCGTTTGCTGCATGCTTTACCGGTACAGTCAAAAAGCTCTATTGTGAAATATGCTGCGGAGCAGGACCGGCGCTTACGTATCGCGGGCAAGGCATTATTACGGTATGGATTACAACAGCTTGATCCGTCTGACAAAAATCCGCTTGATCAGTACCGGCATACTGAGGGGGGAAAACCCCTGCTGCAGGATTCGGACATTCAGTTCAGTATCAGCCATAGCGGAAATGTGGCTGTTTGCGCGATCACAAAAGGCATTCCATTAGGGGTTGATGTGGAACAGGTCCTTCCACTGCAAGCAGATCTGCTGCAGCCCTATTTTAATAAGGAGCAATGGCAAAATATCCTGCAGGCTACTGATGTTCTGTATGAGCTATACCGGCAATGGACGATCAAAGAAGCAGCATTGAAGGCTTGGGGTATTGCTATCGGGGAGGCGGAACTGAAGGAGATACATATTGAAGACGACACTGTACGTTATGGCGGCCATAGTCTGCCGTACCATATGACAGAATTAGTGGCTGGCTATACCGCCTGTATTGCAGGAGCACACAACCAGGACAAAATCAACTTTCTTCATATTGCGCTTGCCGCTCTGCAATAAAACAAGCTTATCCGCGGACCTGACAAAACCGGCGATGCTCGCCCATGCTGCGCAGTTTTGTTTTATCACACCATTTACTTATTCCGCCACAAAGGACTTGAAGCCGTCAAAAAGATATTTTATTTTTAGTCTAATGAATAGTACACCCCGTTATTCTTCTGTCTTTCAAAAGGCCGACAGGCGCTCCAAAAGTGCTGCTGCAGCCGGCAGCGTTTACACCAGCGTGTTTGAGCAAGATGTACACATACAGGATGTTTATCTGCAGGCGGGACAAAATCTTCCGTTTGCCCCTTTCCCTCACGGGTACAATATGCTCCTACCCGTAGTAGGTGGCTTGCTCGTTCAGACTAATGGTGAGGAACTTCAGTTACTGGCCGGAGAGGTGCTCTTCCTGCCCCAACAGGAAGGGGTAAGGATTTTAAATCCTTTTGAAGAAACCATCAACTTCTTGCTGATTTCGCTGGATATACCATCCGTTACGGAGCCCTTCGAAACAGCTTCGCTAGACATCCGCGAAGCGAATAAAATGTGCACCGGCAGCTCTTTTGCAAAAATCCTACAGCTGGGTGTTTATGAAAGCCGGATACAGGAATACCTTAGCCTGGATGCAAACCCTGGCGCTACCTGCGCTTATATTATCAATGGTTCCTTTGATTTTGAAGGCCGCCTGATGGAATACCGCGATGCTTTATACCAATGGGATGTGAGCCGGTTGGAATTTGAATCTTTATCTGATAATGCTGTTTTATTATTGATTAATTGCTCCCGATAAAAATTAAAAACAATGGAAAGAAAAGATTTTTTAAAAAAAGGATTCGGGTTTTTAGGGATGGCCGTAATGGCTCCCTCCCTGCTGGGTACCAGCAAAGCGGCGGCAGCCTGTACCGCACCCAACACTGAGACGGCCGGGCCCTTCCCGACCCTATCGCCGGCTACACTGGTGCGCAGTAATATCATTGGCACCCGAACCGGGGTTGCTTTTACGATCAACATTACGGTAAAGAGCGTGAGCTCCTGCAATCCTGTCTCCGGTATTATGGTCGACATCTGGCATTGCGACAAAGACGGCAACTATTCGCAGTACGGCGGCACCACTATGCAGCCTGCGGACTATAAGAGCCAGGATTTTCTCCGGGGGCGACAGACCAGTGATGCCTCAGGCAACATCAGCTTTACCTCTATATTTCCCGGCTGGTACACCAGCAGGGCCACACACATTCATGTGCATGTGTACGACGCCTCAGGCACCTCCCTGCTCATTACGCAGATCGCCTTTCCGGAAGGTAGCGGCAGTGCAGTGGAAACGGTCAATGCCGCTACGGCATCCGGTTATACCAAAGGGATGAGCGGCTACACGTACAACGCTACGGACAATGTATTCAACGACGGTACCGCCACTCAGATGAGCAGCATTAGCGGCAGTGTAGCCTCCGGCTATGTGCTGAGCTGGGATTGCTTCGTCAACAGCACCACGGCCATCGAGGAGACCGAAGCGCAAAGCCAGTTCCAGATCCGTCAAAACTTCCCTAACCCCTGTAAGACCCTGACCCGTATTCCCATTGTCCTTAAAGTACCTTCGGAGGTAAAAGTGACGGTGATGAATACGGATGGAAAGGAAGTGCTCAAACAACTGAATGGGAATATGATGCCGGGTGAACAAATGATCGACCTGGATGTATCCGGGCTGCCACCAGCTAATTATGTATATACGGTAAAAGTCAGCACTATTTCGGGTTCCTTCTCACAATCCCGCCTGTTCGTAAAAGAATAGCACGCCAATATCACTCCTTATCATAAGCCGTTCCGCAGTGCGGGGCGGCTTTATTACTCAGGATGACCTGCATACATCCAGGCCATCCTGCATGTGCTAAGCCTGTACAGCATCTGCTTGTCCGATCCGGAAGATCATCTTATATTTGGTAAGCATTAAAAGCCATTGAAACGATGCCTAAAAACAAAGCGATCCCGGCTTCTCCCGGGCTGACGGAACACTACTCGCTGAAGACCCTGATTGAGAACAGGACAATCTACAACCTGGATCATTGCGAACTGAACCTGTTTGAAACCTACCAGCAATCGGAAAGCGTAGCCCTGAAGTTTAACGACCTGGTGGTGACCAGCATGCTGCGGGGCAAAAAGGTGATGCATCTGTTCGACGAACCCGGATTCGATTATTTGCCGGGTGCTTCGGTGTTGGTACCGGCCAACGTGGAAATGAAGATCGACTTTCCTGAAGCATCGATGGACAAACCGACACAATGCCTAGCCCTGGCGATCGACAACAAAAAGATCGTGGATACCATAGCTCTGCTCAACGAAAGATACCCGCGCGAAGGACGTGACGATTTCTGGCAACTGGACGAGCGCAACTTTTTCTTTTACAACAATGCCGAAATGGCAATGACGATCAACAAAATGATCGGCATCTGCCAAAGCACTTCCGTTACCAAAGATGTGCTGGCCGACCTGGCCCTTCAGGAACTGCTGATCTGCATCACACAAAACCAATCACTGAAAGCGATCGATCAGGGAGAATTGAAAGAAGTAAATTCTTTCCTCGCACAGGTGATCGGTATGATCCGGCAAAACCTGTCGGATAAAATCAACCTGAAAAAACTCGCCAATGCGGCCTGCCTGAGCACAGCATCTTTATACCGCCTGTTCAAAAGGGAATTGGGCATCAGCCCGATAGAATTCATCATACTGGAGCGCATCAAACTGGCCAAACGCCTGCTGCAAAACCAGGATGTGTACATTAAGAATGTGTCTTATGAAGCGGGATTTGACGATTGCAACTATTTCATCCGCACCTTCAAACACTATGAAGGCATTACACCGAAGCAATACCAGCAGCTCAGCAATAAAGCTTAATCCTCAGCATAGCGCAGCGGTTCCAGCTGCTCCGTCTCCTCGTCGGTAAAGATGCGCGACTTCGTGATAAACCTTAGGCCCCTTGGTATCTCCAGTGAAAAGCTGGCACCCCGTCCCGCCACCACATCAATGGTCAGTTGCGTATGCTGCCAATACGCAAACTGGTCTTTGCTCATCCAGAACGCACAGCCTTCTATACTCCCCAGGCATACATCACTGCTGCCGATACGGAAATCACCTTTTTCAAAACACATAGGCTGCGAACCGTCGCAGCAACCGCCGCTCTGGTGAAAGATCAGTTCCCCATGCTGTTGCTGTAAACTGCGGATCAGCTGCTTTGCGGCCTCTGTAGCCTGTACGCGTGGTATCGTCATTTTCTACTGGTTTACAATAAGACCTATAAGGTTTTAAAAACCTTATAGGTCTGTGAAAGATTTAGCTTTTGAAACCGTATAGGTCTGAAGCATTTTTAGAAAAATCCGAGTTTTTGTTTGCTGTAGGAGATCAGCATATTCTTCGTCTGACGATAATGCTCCAGCATCATCTTATGATTCTCCCGACCGAAACCGGATTTTTTATAGCCGCCAAACGGAGCATGTGCCGGGTAAGCATGGTACTGGTTCACCCACACACGGCCCGCCTGCAGGGCACGGGGCACCTGGTACAGCTCATGTGCATCGCGCGTCCATACACCTGCACCCAGTCCGTACAGCGTATCGTTGGCGATCTCGATGGCTTCTTCCGTCGTTTTAAAGGTCGTCACACAGACTACAGGGCCGAAGATCTCTTCCTGGAAAATGCGCATTTTGTTGTGCCCTTTAAAGATCGTCGGCTGGATGTAGAATCCCCCGGACAGCTCACCGGGCAGCCGGTTTATTTCTCCTCCAGTCAATACTTCCGCACCTTCTTCTTTACCGATCTCCAGGTACGACTGTATTTTTGCATACTGATCGTTGGAAGCCTGCGCGCCCATCATCACGCTGCCATCCAGCGGGTCGCCGGTTTTAATTGCTTTCGTGCGTTCGATAACGCGTTGTATAAACTTGTCGTAAATATTTTCGTGCACCAGTATCCGCGAAGGGCAGGTACAGATCTCGCCCTGGTTCAGCGCAAACATCACAGCGCCTTCCACGGCCTTGTCGAAGAAGTCATCATCAGCATCCCCCACAGATTCAAAGAAGATATTCGGCGATTTACCGCCCAGTTCCATTGTAGCCGGAATGATATTTTCCGAAGCGTATTGCAGGATCAGCCTGCCCGTTGTGGTCTCACCGGTAAAGGACACTTTCGATATGCGCGGAGAAGTAGCCAGTGGCTTACCCGCTTCAGGTCCGAAACCCGTCACGATATTCAGCACACCGGGAGGCAGGATGTGCCCGATCAGCTCCATCAACACCATAATCGAAGTCGGGGTTTGCTCAGCTGGTTTTACCACGGTGCAACAACCCGCAGCCAGTGCCGGGGCGATTTTCCAGGTGGCCATGAGCAAGGGGAAATTCCAGGGAATGATCTGGCCGACCACTCCCAGTGGTTCGTGCAGCACGATACTGACTGTGTGCTCATCGTGCTCCGCAATGGTTCCTTCTTCTGCACGGATCACAGCGGCAAAATAGCGGAAATGATCAACGACCAGAGGCAGGTCGGCAGCACGCGTTTCGCGGATCGCCTTTCCATTGTCTATGGTCTCTATCGTTGCCAGGTACTCCAGATTGTCTTCGATTACCTGCGCTATTTTCATCAGCAGATTGCTGCGCTGTGTAACGCTGGTTTTGCTCCAGGCCGGGAACGCGGCATGTGCGGCATCCAGGGCCAGCTCTACGTCTTCTTTTGTCGAACGGGCGGCTTTTGTAAATACTTTACCGTCTATCGGCGAACTGTTGTCGAAATATTCCCCTTTTACCGGGGGAACAAATTTTCCGCCAATGAAATTTTCATATTGGCTCTTAAAACTTGGTCGTGTCATATTTGTAAGGCTTTTTAAAACGATACAATACTAGCGACAAAGCCGCCGGACCGATAGCACAAATCGATCATTTCATAGCACAGCTATAAACCTATAAGGTTTTGAAAACCTTATAGGTTTCGCAGTCTTGCCCTACTGTTCCAGGCCTGCTACCACTTCTTCCAGCAAGCCGAAAGACAGGGACATTCCAGCACCACCCAATCCATTGACAATGGTGACTTTTTCTTCCGGGTGCAGCACCAGCTCCGTACCCTGCGTCATTTTCAGGTAAGTACCGTTCCAGCTTTGTGCTATGTTCAGATCAGGGATGTCCGTAAAGGTGTTGAAATAATCGAGGATCAGGCGGTTTATTTCAGCCCTGTCGAAGGGATCATGCACCGGCCCGTATTCGTGCGAGTCGCCGATAATCAACTCATTTTGTCCGTTGCGCGAACACATCACATGAATTCCCCATTGTACATATTCGGGATATTCCTGCGCGATTCTTTGCTGCAGTTGCGGCAGCGAAGGACATTCTTTAAAGGAACTGTAATGGGTCAGGGTCAGGCCCCCACAGATCGCAGGTTCTGCCTGTTTGGGTGCCGGCAACGCTGTGCTGCGCATCATCTGCAACTTGCATTTCGTAACCGGGCTTTGCCGGAACACTTCGGGATACAGGGATTCAAACTCCTGTCCACCACAGACGATAACCTGCTCTGCCTGGTATTGTTCACGACCTGTATACACCGTGCCCTTGTCTATACCCGTTACCGCAGCGCCGAAATGAAACGTAATGTCGTATTGTGCCGAGAGCACATCCGGCAGCACCTGTATGGCCTCCCGGGGATTCACCACCATTTCGTCGGGACTGAACAAAGCACCCAGCAACCCCTCCTTTCTAAGCAAGGGAGCGCAGTTCAGGGCTTCTGCCGCTGTCAGCAGACTGCAGTTTCTTTTACCGGCATTCCCATCGCGGAATTCCTCCAGTACTTGCAGTTCATCCCTACGGTACGCCACCTGCAGGGAACCCGCCGGGGCATGCCAGAGGTCGCCTTGTTCACATAAAGACTGCCAGACCTGCCGAGAGCGCATCGCACGTTCATAAAGCGGACCTGCAGGCTGACCGATGGGCCAGACCATACCGAAGTTTCGGATGGACGCACCCACGGCTTGTGTATTTTTTTCGAAAACACGGACACGGTAACCGCGCTCCCCGAGTGCCCTGGCGGCTGCCAGGCCTACGATGCCTGCGCCGACCACTATAGCGTTTTGTTTTGTTGTCATTCTTGACCTATTGATACGATAGATGAAAAGGTGCGGGCATACTTTTTCCTGAAATAAACCAGGGATAGCCACACACAGATAATACCCAAAATAGCGACAGCCACCAGGCTGGACTTAAAGAAGTGCAGCCAGGATACCTGCAGGGAGGTGAACTGCTTGACCAACAGTATGGATACTGTTCCCAGGTAGCCTGTAGCATCTGCGATATACATCACGAATCCTACATTGCTGGTGTACCGGAAACTGGCGATCAGGCGCTCGAAGTAAATACAGTTGTAGGGTATGTAGGCCATAAACAGGCCCAGCCCAGCAAAACTCATCCAACTAATCGCTCCTATATAGCCGTTATCGAACAACAGGGTGGCCAGCAATACGGTCAACAGTCCGGACAGGATCATGTAATGGATCAGCATAAAGGCACGCAGGTTATCTTTCACCCTGATCAGTACCGCCATCATCACGAGTACGCACAGCGCGATCGGGAAATCTGTGCGCGTAAAGATGCCGGGCTGGCCGCCAAACCCGAGGTCCGACCATATCTCCACCTCGAAGTTGTCGCGCATGTCGCGGGCTATGGTCAGCAGCAGGTAGATCAGTACGATCAGGATGATACCCGGCCGGAAATCAGCAATAAATCGCCGCTGGTCTGTGCGACTCATCGGCTTCCGCTCAGTGCGCAAAGCCTTGTCCTCTTCCGTAGGTGGCGGTATCTGCTGCAGCAAGCCGACAAACAGGCACAAAGGCAACACAAAGACCAGGCCTGTCACGAAAGGCATCCAATACTCCTGCACATGGTATTCCTGCAGCAGGAAACGGCCTACCGTCTTTACAAAGCCCGAAGCAAACACCAGGCTTACCGACATAATCGCGCCCATCAGCTCGGTATTCTTCCGGCCCTCCAGGTAGCTGAACACCAGTCCCCAGATCATACCCAGCGGTATACCGTTCAGGAACAGGAAGAGTATATTATACGGTGCCGGTACCAGCGCAAAGCCCAGCAGCGACACCCAGGAGCAAGCAATCAGGGTTAGCAGGGAGCGGCTCCTGTGCTCGTGCCGCATGCCGGACACATAGCGGATGCCGATAAACTTGCTGAGCATATAACCCAGCACCTGAGCTATGATCAACCACATTTTGTAGCTGACCCCCAGGAATGC